>JACCUC010000135.1 GCA_013812065.1 Thermoleophilaceae bacterium
CACGAGGTCGCCGCAGGCGGCCCCGCCGGCGGCACCGGCGTGCGGCGCCGCGGCCAGGCGTCCCCACCCGCGCGGGGCGGCGAGATGATCCTCGAAAGCCGAGAGGGACGTGGTGTTCGGGCTCCGGGAGTCGAGGTGGGCACAGAGGTGGCCCCAACCTGCCGCTGCCGTCAGGGATTTGAACCTTGCTGTCGCAAGTGGGTGCCCAGCGGGGCGAGCCAAGGCGCGCCCCTAATCCAGGCTCCCGATCCCGGTGTGTTGGCTCAAATCAACACGGCTGGCGTACAGGCTCGAGCCTCGGCCGAGCCTAGCAGCGGGCTACTCGCGCGGGGCGGTCGGCGGGGGCGCGGGCCGGACGCCCAGCTCCCGCAGCTGGCGCGCATCGACCGGCGCCGGCGCCCCGGTGAGCGGGTCCGCCCCGCTCGCCGTCTTCGGAAAGGCGATCACCTCGCGAATCGAGTTGCGGCCGGCGAGCAGCGCGCACATGCGATCGAGCCCAAAGGCGATGCCGCCGTGGGGGGGCGCCCCGTAGCGCAGCGCCTCGAGCAGGAAGCCGAAGCGCGCCTGCGCCTCCTCGGGCGCCAAGCCGAGCGCGTCGAAGACCTTGCGCTGGATATCGGGACGGTTGATGCGGATCGATCCGCCGCCGATCTCGAGCCCGTCCATGACGATGTCGTAGGCGCGGCTGCGCCAGGCGCCCGGAGTAGCGTCGAGGTCGCCGACCGGCGCGGTGAACGGGTGGTGGAGCGGGTCCCACCGGCGCTCGTCCTCGCTCCACTCGAACATCGGGAAGTCGACGACCCAGAGGAGGTCGTGTCCCTGGGGCGGTGGAGCTATCGCGAGGCGCAGCTCGCCGAGCACCCGCGCCGCGACGGCCTCCTCGTCGGCGACGATCAGCAACGTGTCGCCGGGGGCGCCATCGAGCGCCTTCACGGCGTCCGCCATCTCGCCTTCGGAGAGGAACTTCGCGACCGGCGAGCGCCAGGCGCCGCTCTCCTCGACGACCGCCCACACGAGCCCCTTGGCCCCCAGCCCCCGTGCCTGCTCGGTCAGCTCGTCGAGCCGCCGCCGGGGGAGCTCGACCGCCCCGGCGGGCACCCGGAGCCCGCGCACGACGCCGCCTCCTCCGAGCGCATCGGCGAAGACCCGGAAGTCCGAGCCCGCGAACGCCTCGCCGAGGTCGGCGATCTCCATCCCCGGGCGCCGGTCGGGGCGATCGGTGCCGTAGCGAAGCATGGCCTCGTCATAGGTCAGGCGGTCGAGCGGAAGCTCGAGCTCCACCCCGCCCGCGGCGAGCACCTCGCGCAGCAGCTCGTCGCAGACCTCGATCACGTCCTCCTCGTCGACGAACGACAGCTCCATGTCGAGCTGGGTGAACTCGGGCTGACGGTCGGCGCGCAAAGCCTCGTCGCGGAAGCAGCGGACGATCTGGTAGTAGCGCTCGAAGCCCGCGACCATGAAGAGCTGCTTGAACAGCTGCGGCGACTGCGGCAGCGCGTACCAGTCGCCGGGCTGCATCCGGCTCGGGACGAGGAAGTCGCGCGCGCCCTCGGGGGTCGAGCGGGTGAGCATGGGGGTCTCGAGCTCCAGGAAGCCGCGCTCGTCGAGGAAGCGGTGCATGGCCTGGACGACGCGGTGGCGCAGCTCGAGCGCCCTGGCCACCCGCTCGCGCCGCAGGTCGAGGTAGCGGTAGCGCAGGCGAGTCTCCTCTCCGACCGGGGAGTCGTCGTCGATCGGGAACGGCGGCGTATCGGCGTCGGCGAGCTGCTCGACCTCTCCGACGTTCAGCTCGACCTCGCCGGTCGGGAGACCGGGGTTGACAACGCCCTCGTCGCGGCGCACGAGCTCTCCGGCGGCCGTGACGACATCTTCGGGCCGTAGCGCCGCGGCGGCGGCGTGGGCCTCGGGCGCCTCTTCCGGCCGGAAGACGAGCTGCAGGAGCCCGGTGCGGTCGCGCAGGTCGACGAAGATCAGGCCGCCGTGGTCGCGGCGGCGGTGGACCCAGCCGGCCACCCGCACGCGCTCGCCGGTGCGGTCGGCACGGAGCGTGCCGGCCCAGCGGTCGCGGAAGCGGTTACCGCGAGGGGCCCTCACAAAGCCCCTGCCAGGGCAAGGGCGAGCTCCACCGCGTGCCCGGCATCGGTCGCGGGCTGCTCTTCGCGAGCGCGCATATCGCGCACGCGGACCCCGACATCGTCCACGATGACCACGGCCCGTGCGCCGGCGCGGCTGGCCTGCTTGAGCTGTCCCTTGAGCGAGCGACCGGCCTGCTCCATCTCGGCGCGCGCCCCCGCTCGCCACAGCGCGCGCAGGATCGAAAACCCGGCGCGCGTGCCGCTCTTGCCCTCGAGTGCGACAAAGACCACGGGCGCGCGCCGCACCTCCTCATCCAGGCGGCCATCGCCGTCGGTCCCATCGCCCGCCTGCGCCGCGAGCAGGATCCGCTCCACCCCCGCCGCCCAGCCCACCGCGGGCGTCGGCGGTCCGCCGAGCTGCTCCACGAGCCCGTCGTAGCGCCCACCACCCCCCACCCCGCTCTGAGCCCCCAAGCGATCGCTCGTGAACTCGAACACCGTGCGCGTGTAGTAGTCGAGGCCGCGCACGAGCGCGGGATCGACCTCGTAGGCGACACGTGCGTCGTCGAGCAGCCCCCGCACGGCGGCGAAGTGCTCGGCGTCCTCGGGCTCGAGGCGGTCGAGCAGCCTCGGCGCCTCGGCGAGCGCCGACCGGGTCCCCGGGTGAGCGGAGTCAAAGGCGCGCAACGGGTTGAGGTCGAGACGAGCGACGACCTCCGCGGAGAGCTCATTCTCGCGCGCGCGCAGGTAGTCACGCAGCTCCTCGGCGTAGGCGTGGCGGGTCGGGGCGGTACCGAGGCTCGACAGCCGCAACCGCACTTCCCCCACTCCGGCCCGAGCGAGCAGATCGGCTAGCAGGACGATCAGCTCGGCGTCGAGCGAGGGGTCGTCGGAGCCGAGCGCCTCCGCGCCGATCTGGGCGAACTGGCGGAAGCGTCCGGCCTGGGGAGCCTCGTGGCGAAAGAACGGCCCCTCGTACCAGAGCTTGACCGGCTGCGGGCGCTTGTGCATCCCGTGCTCGACGTAGGCGCGGCAGAAGCCGGCGGTGTTCTCGGGACGCAGCGCGAGCGCGCGGCCGCCCTGGTCCTCGAACGCGAACATCTCCTTTTGGACGATGTCGGTCGCCTCCCCCACTCCTCGCGCGAAGAGCTCGGCGCTCTCGAAGGCCGGCGTCTCGGCGTAGCCGTAGCCCGCGCGCTCGAGGATCTCCTCCGCGAGGCGACCGAGCTCTCGCCGCGGCCGTCCGTCCCCTGGGAGCACGTCGAAGGTGCCGCGCGGCGCCTCGATCGCGCGCACCTGCGACCGCGAGGCCGCCATGTCAGCGAGCGAGCTCGGCCAGGAAGGGGTTCGAGGCCCGCTCGGCCCCGAGCGTGGTGATCCCCAT
>JACCUC010000246.1 GCA_013812065.1 Thermoleophilaceae bacterium
GGCGCGACGCCGCCCGCGCAGGCGCGGACGCGCTCGAGACGCCCTGAGCGCCGCGCCGCCTCAGACGGCGGTGAGCGCGCGGATGAGGTCTGGCGTCACGTAGGTCTCGACGAACGCCGAGGCGACGAGCACCGGTACGGCGATCGCCACGGTCACGAAGGTGGCGGCGAGCAGCTCGCTCCACTGGCCGCGGCGGCTGGCCACGAGCCAGGCGGCGAGCGGCAGGAAGAGAGCGGTCAGCTCGGGAACGGCGTGCAGCGAGAGGGCGGCGAGCAGGACGCCGGGGCTCATCCCGAGCTGAGCGGCGACCGCTGCGGTCCCGTCGCCGAGGATCACGGCCTGGGTTAGGAGCGAGAAGCCGGTGGCGAGCACCACGAACCAGATCGCGAGCGGTCCCGCCCAGTCGTGAACCACCTTCCAGACCCCGCTGCGCCGCGCGGCTTCAAGTGGCATCGAGCTGCCGGCGATGAAGCCGGCGAGGCACGCGAAGCCGTGGAGGGCGAGCACGAGCGAGTTGCGGAACAGGACTTGGCCGATGTTGGAGGCCTGCGGGGGACGGGTGACCCCGGGGATCACGAGTAGCGTGGGGTCGGGGGGCGTGACGGTCGCGATCACGTACACCGCGAGCAGCAGCCCGCAGGCCACGAGCAGCGACTTCGCCGCCCACTCGCCGATCACCGGCGCGGGGTCGGCGCCCCAGCGCTTGAGCGTCGCTCGCGTGTCGTCGATGCCCCGGACGAGGGCGAGGTCCTGAACGCTCATCCTCTCCTGCATCGGCAGTTGTGGCCCTCAGCCCAAGACCGGCGACAGCGGTTGGACGCCGAGGCACCCGTCCGGCCGGTCATCGCGGCGCCGAGCGCGCAACAATGACAGGGTCAGGCTTCACCACCGAGAGCGAAAGGACCCGCATGTCGACCTTCATCATGCTCAGCCGGCTGACTCCCGAGGGAGTGCAGACGATCAAGAACAACCCGCAGCGGATCAAGGAGGTGAACAACGAGATCGAGCAGCTCGGCGCGGAGGTCAAGGCACAGTGGGCGACGCTCGGTCAGTTCGACTTCGTCAATGTGATCGAGGCCCCCGACGAGCAGACGATGGCGCGGATCTCGCTCGAGCTCGGCTCCCGGGGTACGGCGAAGTACGAGTCGCTGCCCGCGATCCCGGTCGACGACTTCATCTCCGCGCTCTGAGTGACTCCATCGCGATCTAGAGTCGAGAGCGCGAGGCGACCTTGACCCGCGTGCTCGTGGTCGGCGCGGGAGGTCGCGAGCACGCGCTCGTCGCCGCCCTGCGCCGGAGTCCGCGCGCGCCCGAGGTCCTGTGCGCGCCGGGCAGCGCGGGAATCGCGCGCGACGGGGTTCATTGTCTCGACGTCGGGACCGGCGACCTCGAGGGGCTCGTCGTGGCCGCCCGCGAGGAGGCCTGCGACCTGGTCGTCATCGGCCCCGAGGCGCCGCTAGTAGCCGGCCTGGTGGACGAGCTCGCCGATGGCCAGGTGCGCGCCTTCGGGCCCTCGGGCGCCGCGGCGCGGATCGAGGGGTCGAAGGCCTACGCCAAGGAGGTGATGGAAGCCGCCGGGGTCCCGACCCCGGGCCACGTCGTGCTCAGCGACCACGAGGCGGCGCTCGCCGCCCTCGAGGGCACCTCATATCCGCTCGTGCTCAAGGCCGACGTGCTCGCCGCGGGGAAGGGCGTCGTCGTCTGCGCGGACGAGGATGAGGCCCGTACCGCGCTCGAGGCCTTCTTCGCCGAGCGGCGCTTCGGCGCGACGACGGTCGTCCTCGAGGAGTTCCTCGACGGAGAGGAGGTCTCCCTGCTCGCGCTGTGCGACGGCGAGCGCGCGCTGCCCATGGCCCCGGCCCGCGACTTCAAGCGGATCGGCGACGGCGACCGCGGACCGAACACGGGCGGGATGGGGAGCTTCTCGCCGGTCGCCGGGATCGACGCCGAGCGAACCGAGGAGCTCGTGCGCCTCGTCCACCAGCCCGTGCTCGACGAGCTGCGCCGGCGGGGGACTCCCTACCACGGTGTCCTCTACGCCGGCCTCATGTTCACCGCGGGCGGACCGCAGGTGCTCGAGTTCAACTGCCGCTTCGGCGACCCCGAGACCCAGGCGGTGTTGCCGCGGCTGCGATCGGACCTGCCCGAGCTCTGCCTGGCCGCGCGTGAGCCCGGCGGTCTCGGCGGGGCCGAAGCGGAGTTCGGCGATGACTTCGCGGTCGCGGTGGTGCTGGCCTCGGCCGGCTACCCGGAGAGCTCGTCCAAGGGCGACGTGATCAGCGGCCTCGAGGAGGCCGCGGCGATCGCCGACGTCTTCCACGCCGGCACCGCGGAGCGCGACGGGGAGATCGTCACGGCCGGCGGCCGCGTGCTCGCGGTCACTGGTCTCGGGGCCTCACCGGCGGCCGCGCGCTCGCGCGCATACGATGCGGCCTCCAAGATCGAGTTCAAGGGCATGCAGATCCGCACTGACATCGCCGCCCGCGCCGTCGACCGCGTCGCCACCGGCTGACCCGAGAAGGAGAAGATGGAAGCGAAAGACCCCAAACC
>JACCUC010000274.1 GCA_013812065.1 Thermoleophilaceae bacterium
GCGCGGCGCCGGCGGGCCGCCCGGCCGCTGCGTCGCGTCGCGAGCAGAGCAGCCCCGAGCACGAGCGTGGCAAGCGCGCCGAGCGCGGTGACCAGCCACTGCATGCTCGGCGGGACCGCGTCCGCCACGGGGGCGAGGGGCCCGGACTCGAACGGCGAGAACAGGGGCTCGGAGGGGTTCGACGCTCCGCGCTCGGAGTTGTTCGACGATCCGCGCTCGGAGGCGTTCGACGATCCGCGCTCGGAGGCGTCGCCGGATCGCGAGGCGTCGTCGTCCGAAGCGCCGGCTCCGGCGCCGTCGCCGGAACCGCCGCCGTCGCCGGAGCTGTCGGCAGGGCCTGAGCCCCCCGTCCCCGAGCCCGAGCCTTCACGCTCCGGCGTGGCGGGAGATCCGGGGGCATCGGCGGAGGTGCCGTCCGGCGACACGGGTCGCAGCGGAGGGGCGGAGAAGACAGCGCGGCGGGCCGAGGGGGTGGCGAGGGAGAGCGGGCCGAGAAGCACAGGCCGCGACGGGCTCCCGCCGCGCGAGGGTCCCGCGTCCCCGACACCGGAAGGCTCGGGGCTCGCGCTGCGGGCACCGGGAGCCCTCGGGGCCGCCCGCTCGGCCGCGGGAGCACGCGCCTGAGCGGCCGCACGAGGAGAATCCAAGGCCGCAGCGAGCGCGCCGATACGCGCGGCCCCGGCGTCTCGATCCTTGGCACCGGCGCGGCTCGGGTTGGCCACGGCGCCTTGGCGCGCCGCGGCTAGGCGGCGGACCGCGGCGGTCCGTCGTCGCGCGGCTCGGCGGGCGGCGACACGGCGGGCGTTGAGACGGCGGATGAGGGCTCGCCGTCCGTTCGGACTGCGGAGGAGGGCTCGTCGCAGGGCGTGGAGTTGAGCCTGCCTGCGAGCTTGCGAGCGACGCGCGCCCCCACGGCGCGAAGTGCCGCGGCGCTGACCGACAACACGGCGCGGCGCCGCGCGGCGCCCAGCCAAGCGAGCGGGTCGGGCCGAGCGTGTCGACGAAAGCTGCCTGATGACGCGCCTGCGCCCGGGCGTTCGACGTAGCCTCCGAACGGATCCACTGCGTTTGGCGGCCGTCGCACCGGCTCCTGGCACGCGCCGGTTGTTAGAGCCGCTCGAGCCTACGGACGAGCCCGGTGCGGACCGGCGGGCGCGCGCGATGTGGCTCCCGACCCCCTCGGAGTGCGCTGGCGGCCGGCCCCGTTGCTGGGTCCGGTCTGCATGCCCGAGACGCTCTCGCGCGCCATTCCCTTGCGCCCGTTGCCGTCTCCCAAGCCCGCCGAGCCTCCGGCGACGGCGAGTCCGGCCGTCGCGGACAGGACCACGCCGCAGCACAGCACGGCGGCCAGGGCCGCGCGCCGGCGGGCTACCGCGATCTCGCGTCCGTCCGAACCCGACCGCCTGGGCGTCAGTGCGCGTACGAGGGCCATATCGAGCTTATCGGCGTCGATGGCGAAAACCTTTAGCAAGAACTCGTACATCCGAGCGGCCTCGTCGCCTCGTCTGCGCCCGCCGTCCCTGGCGGCCTTCCCGTCCCCCCATGCGGAGGAGTCTAGCCGAGCCGGGGCGCTACTTGGGATCGGGCTCCCGCTCACCCGGCCACGAGCCGGTGACGTTCAGAAACGCAAGTCGGGAGCCGCGATCGACGGCGGCCCGTACGCCGGCGAAGACCGCGCCTCGGACGGACGAGGCGATCAGCACCTTTGCCCAGGAGGCCCGTAGGTGCTCGGACTCCGGCGGCTCCTGGTCGTCGAGGGCTCCCCACACGACGCTGAACAGCCAGCGGCCGAGGGCACCAGCCAGGAGCCCCCCGAGCGTGCTGAAGGGAATGAACAGGAACCTCATGATGGGGCTATACCCAAGCGCGGGGGTCCAGGCTTCACCGTCGCGCCCAGCCATATGCCCGGGGTGGGACTCGAACCCACACGCCCCAGCGGGGCAGGGGCTTTTAAGGCCCCCATGTCTCGCCATTCCATCACCCGGGCCTGCGGGGTGAGTCTATGCGCCCGCTCCCGCGGCGCGCGTCCGCAGGTAATCGACCCGCCACCCCGAAACTTCTGCGTTGATAGCTTGTCTTCTTAGCCGAAAGCCGTCTATCGGCTCCGCTCCATGGAGGCCTCAGCCCTTTCCAACCCGTCATCGCCAGCTCTGCTCGGCCGTTCGCCCCTGGTCCGCCTACAGAGCGACGAGAAGCTGATCGCTCTGGTTCGGCGGGGCCACCCGAGCGCCTTCGAAGTGCTCGTGGAGCGCTACCAGGCTCGCCTGCACTCCTTCTGCCGCCACATGCTCGGCTCGACCGAGGATGCCGAGGACGTGTTGCAGGAGGTCTTCGCCTCCGCCTACAACGCCATCCGCGCCGACAACCGGCCGATCAACGTTCGCCCCTGGCTCTACCGGATCGCTCGCAACCGCGCGCTCAACCACATGCGCCGGCCGTCCCACGCAGGACAGGACTCGATGGACGTCTTCGAGCGCGCCGGCGGAGAGACGACCGCCGATGCCGTGCACCGCCGCGAGGACTTCCGCCTCCTGGTCGCCGACGTCCAAGCACTGCCGGAAAACCAGCGCACCGCGCTCCTCATGCGCGAGATGGATGCGCTCTCCTACGAGCACATCGCCGAGGCGATGGAGAGCACGGTCCCGAGCGTGAAGTCCCTCCTCGTGCGTGCGCGCGTCGGACTGGCCGAGGCCGCCGAGGGGCGCCTGCTCTCCTGCGACACGGCCCGGGTCCACCTGGGCGAGGCGGCGGAGGGCATCGCCAAGGTCGCGCCCGCCGTGCGCCGCCACGTCAACGGCTGCGCGCGCTGTCGCGTCTTCCGGTCAGAGCTTCGGAGAACGAGCCGGGCGCTGGCGGCCGTCTACCCCGTCGGGCCACTCGTCGTCGTCAAGAAGCTCGTGTGGGGGAAGCTTGGGTTCGCGAGTGGTGGAGGCGGCGGCGCGGGAGGCTCCGGCGCGGTCGGGGGCTCCACGCTCGCCGGCTCGGCCTGGGGTGGAGGCGCCGTGGCGAGCGGCTCGGCACTCGGAGGAGGCCTCCTGGGAAGCGCGGGAGCCGGCGGCCTGCTGTCGACCGGGGTCGGCGCGATCGCCGCCAAGGCGGCGGTGGGGCTCGTCGCTGCGGCCGTCGTGACCGCCGGCGCCGTCGAAGTTCGCTACCTGACCCAGGCCCCACAAGCGCCTCCGCCCTCTGGGCAGGTGGCCGCGGCGCCACCCGCCGCACCCGCCGGCGACGCCCCCCCGACGGAGGAGCCAACGACCGTCGCGGCGGCGACCACTCCAACTGGGCCCGAGGGAGCCGAGACTCCGGGGGCGCCCGCGGCTGGAAGCTCGGCCGAGCTTCCCGGCGACGGCTCGGCATCCACCGCGGAGCCTGCGGTCAGCGACCCCGGCGCAGTCGCAGCGGCGGCCCCCGTGACCACCGCCTCCGACCATGGCGCAGGCTCCGGTGGCTCGGGCGGCGGCGGATCGCTTCCGGTCGACGACTTCGGTGGCGGCTCCACGGGGAGCGGAAGCACTGGCAAGGACGACGATGCGATCAGCAGCCCGCCTCGGGACACCCACGGCGGGAACGCCCGCCCGAGCACACGACCGTCCCCGCCCGGCGACCCCGGCGGCTCCTCCCCGGGCGCACCCGGGCCTCCGCCGATCGTCGGCGAGTCGGCGGGCTCCTCGTACTGAGCGCCTGAGCCGGGAGCACCCGCTGCCTGCGCTCTCCGGCGATCGCGGTCAGGGATCGTCGCGGCGCTCGAGCTCGCGGCCGAGCTCCCAGCCCACCGCGACGCCGACGAGCATCCCGAGGCGGGTCTCCTCGGCGAGCAGCGTCCGCAGAGCGGCGAGGCGGTCCTCTTCGTCCGCCGCGCCGGCGACCTTGCGCAGCTGCGACTCGTGCGCCTCGTCGAACCAGCCGCCCTCGCGCAGAGCCTGGCCGAGGATGTGCTGCAACTCGGGGACGAAGCGGGCGACCCGCTGCTCGGCGACCCTGAAGCGCTCGGGCTCCGACAGCGCGGCGAGCGCGGCCTCGACCTCGTCCTCGGTCGGCTCGGTGGAGCCTGCGGCCATCCCAGAGCCGCCGCGGGCCTCAGCGACGGAAGGTCGTGAGGATCAGGCCGCAGAGGGCCCCCGCCGCGCCACCGCCGACGACCGCGGCAATGCTCGCATCGGGCTCGGCCAGGGCCAGCAGAACCAGTACAGCCGCGAGCACCCACACGCCGACGAGATCGTTCTCGCGGTCGTCTCCGCGGGCGGCGGCGCGCCGATCGTCGACGAGCCACGCGCAGAGCAGCCCGAGCGCCGCCCCATTGGCCCCGAGCGCCGGGGTGAGCCCGGTCCCGAGGGCGAGCGCCGCGCCGGCGACCCCCGATAGCACGAAGATCGCGATCGGCGCCACGAAGCCGAAGCGGCGCTCGAGATGCATCCCGAAGATCCCGGTCGCGAGCATCGTCACGAACCCGTAGCCGATGTTGCTGCCGTGCACGAACGGGGTGGTGAGCAGCCGCCACGGCTGGCCCTCGAGCCCCCCGACCAGCCCGATCTCGTCCGGGGCCACCGCCCCGCTGCTGGTCACGAGCGTCGTCAGCACCGCGATCGCGATCAGGCCGATGGTGGCGTAGGGGCGCGTCTCGGGCGCGATACCGGGAATCTCTCCGGCGCGTAGGCGCGGCAGCGTGGGAACGACCCGCCGGGAGCGCTCCTCGGCCGGCTCGGCCCGCTCGATCCGGGGCGCGCGCTTGCGGACCCGCTGCCCGCAGTAGGGACACTCGGTGACGTAGGGGCTCACCTCCGAGCTGCAGTTCTTGCAGACGACGAAGAGGTCCGGCTCGCTCACCGGGCCGAGGATACTCCCCGGTCGAGGCCGGACGCGCGGCGTGCCGCCGCTCGGCGGGGCGCCCGGCGGGGTGGGTGGGAGCTCAGGCGGCGGTCTTGTCGACCACCTCGCGCATGACCTCACGGAGATCGTGGTTGGCGCCGAAGACCACCACCTGCCGCGAGGCGCCGTTACCGCGCTCGAGCAGGTCGTCGACCGCGGCGAGCTCGTCGTCGGAGCCGAGCTCCTGGGCGTGCTCGCGCACCCGGTCGAGCACGCGCCGGGCGAGCGCCCGTGTGGGGACCCGCTCCTCCTTGGGCAGGTCGACGAGCTCGCCGTCGAGTCCGTGGCGAGCAGCGATGAACTTGTTCTCGTCGAGCATCTCGTAGGGATAGCTGGAGAGCGGCTCGCCGGAGTCGAAGTGCTCGCACAGCTCCTTGACGAGCGCCTGGACGAGGGCGGCGAGGCCGAGCGTGTGCTCGACGCGGGTCTGGGCGTCCATCACGCGCACCTCGACGGTCCCCAGCCGCGGATGGGGGCGCACGTCGTACCAGAGGTAGGTGTAGTCCTCGATGACCCGGCTGTCGACCATGAAGGTGACCCGGCGCTCGTAGTCCTCCCAATCCTCGTAGCGCGGCGGGATCCCGACGCGCGGAAAGACGCGGAAGACCGGCGTGCGGGTGGACAGCAGACCGGTCTCGTCGGCACGCCAGAACGGTGAGTTCGCCGAGAGGGCGAGCAGGAGCGGCAGGTGGACGCGCATGCCGTTGGCCACGTGGATGGCCTTTTCGGGGCCGTCGACGCCGACGTGCACGTGGACCCCGAAGATCAGCTCCTGGCGCGCCACCCAGCGCAGCGCGCTCACGAGCTCCTGGTAGCGCGGCCGCGCCACGATCCGCTGCTCCTCCCAGAGCGCGAAGGGATGGGTGCCGGCGGAGCCGATCGCCAGTCCGCACTCGTGGGCGACGGCCTGGACGGTGCGCCGCAGCCCGCGCAGCTGCTCGCCGACCTCGTCCATCGAGCCCGACGGCGTCGTCATGATCTCGACGACCGACTCCATCAGCTCCTCCTTCAGCTGGGGCTCGCCCTCTACGGGCGGCGCGGCGGCGAGCAGCGACTCGACCGAGTTCGAGAGGTCGAGCGTCTGGTCGTCGAGGATCATTAGCTCCTCCTCGATCCCGAGCGTGTAGGCGGGCCCGGTGAACCGGTGATCCATGCGCGCGGCATCGTAGCGGTGGGGCTGGGCGGCACCCGCGCGGGTCGAGGATCGGCCCGCGGATCCAGTCAGGCTCCGCTCGAGCGGAGCCTGGTATGCCGCCGCCAGCGTTGCTAGGGTGGCGGGCCATGCGGATGAACGAGACGCTCTCGGACCTCGAGAACGCCTTCCACGAAGCCACCGCGGCGGAGCGCAGTCGCCGTAACGCCCTGCGTCACCAGTCCGCTGAGCGGGCGCGGGATCGCCGTCAGGAACACGTCGAGCGGGCAGGTCGCTTCCGCTTCGCGGGGCTCGTGCTCGCCATCCTCGCGACCACCGTGGTCGTGACCGTGCTGATGTTCGAGGCGCTCGCGCTTCTGATCGGCTAGCCGCGGCGCGGCCTCGGCTCGACCCCCCGGTCTCCTACTCCCCGCCCTTCAGCCGCTCGAGCGCCTCGTCGACCGCCGCGCGATCCGCCTCGGGCTCCGACTGGCGGGGACCCTCGCGTTGGATCTCGAGCCAGACCTCCTTGCGGTAGACCGGGACCGAACGAGGCGCGTCGATGCCGATGCGCACCTTGTCGCCGACGACCGCGAGGACACAGACCTCGACGTCCTCGCCAATGACGATCGTCTGATTCGCCTTGCGCGTCAGAACCAACATCCCGCCTCCGTGCCGTGTTGCCAGGCGTTCGGCTTCCACTCTACCCGGTACCGCAGCACTCTGGCTCCCGATCGACGCGGACCCGATTGCTAGTCTTGCCGCCGCCCGTGGCCCGCCGTTCGCTGAAGCCCCAGCTCAACCAGATCCGCAGCTGGGTGCGGCAAGGACGGACCGACGCGTGGATAGCCCACCAGCTCGAGATATCGGTCCGCGACCTATCCGCTTTCAAGCGCGAGCACGCCCTGGCGCCGGCCGAGGAGACCGAGACCGAGGGAGCACCGCCGCGGGAGGAGGTCGAGGTCGACCTCCGCGCCGAGGACGATGCGCTCGTAGCGGCGGCGCTCGACGCCGAGCCCGAGGAGAGCGGCGTCCAGGAGGTCGACGCGGGCACGAGGGCTGCGAACGGCTCGCCCGCGGGAGAGGAAGGCGAAGAGGACGAGGACCGCCCGCGCCGGCGT
>JACCUC010000286.1 GCA_013812065.1 Thermoleophilaceae bacterium
CGACGGGATCGCCGCCGACCCCGACGCGCGGGAGGTCATCGTCGTCGTCGACGAGGACGACCGCAGCGACACAGCCGCCGTGGCCTCGGCGGGTGGGGCCCGGGTGGTGGTCGCCGCGGCGCTGCCCGCGGGCTGGGTCGGCAAGCCGTGGGCGCTCCAGCACGGCCTCGAGGCCGCCGGCGGCGAGTACCTCGTCACCCTCGACGCCGACACGCGGCCGTCGCCGGGACTGCTCGCAGCCCTCGTCGCCGAGCTCGCCGAAGCCGACCTCGTCACCGCGGGTCCGCGCTTCGTCTGCCACAGCGCCGGGGAGCGCCTGCTGCACCCGGCGATGCTGGCCACGCTCGTCTACCGCTTCGGGCCCGCGGGGGCGGAGGGCGGGAAGGCTCGCCCAGCTCACCGCGCGGTGGCCAACGGGCAGTGCCAGGCGTTTCGGCGCGAGCAGCTCGTCGCCGCGGGCGGCTTCGCTCGCACGCCCGACCGGATGACCGACGACATCGCGCTCGCCCGCTCGCTGGCCGCCGCCGGCTGGCGGATCCGCTTCGTCGACGGCGCCGACCTGATCTCCGTGCGCATGCACACCTCGATCCGCGAGGTCTGGCGCGAGTGGGGGCGGTCGCTGTCGATGCAGGACGTCACCCCGCCCGCTTGGCAGGCGCTCGACCTGCTCGTGGTCTGGCTCGCCATGGCGACGCCGCTCGTCCGGGTGATCCTGCGTCGCGCAGGACCGCTCGACACGGTGCTCGCCGGCGTCCGCGTCGCCCTCCTGCCCGCCCTCCGGCACGTGTACGAACGCCGCGGGGTCGCCTTCTGGCTTTCGCCGCTGGCCGACGTCGCCGCGGCGGCGCGCCTCACCCTCTCCACGGTGCGCCCGATCCGGACGTGGCGGGGGAGGACCTACCCGGCGGCGTCGGCACGCCGCGCCTAACCGACGCCGCTCGGCGCTCAGGCGAAGTGAAGCTCGTCGCCGTCGGCGGCGCCCTCGAGCGCCTCCTCGCAGGTGGGACACCACCAGCGAGCCTCGAGCGGCGAGCCGCAGACCGCGTGGCGCGGCGAGTCGGCCTCCTCCCGGTGCCGTCCTCCCCAGCCCTCGAGCAGGCGCAGTGCGCCTGCGAGCTCGCGACCGGGAGCGGTCAGCTCGTAGACGAAGCGCGGCGGGCGCTCCTGATAGGGCTCGGCTACCACCAGTCCGGCCTGCTCGAGGCGGCGCAGACGCGCACTGAGGATGTTCGGCGCGATCCCGGGAAGCTCGCGCCCGAGGTCGCCGAAGCGGCGAGGACCGTCTAGGAGCGCGGCTACGGCGAGCAGGGTCCAGCGGTCGCCGACCGTGGCCAGGGCCTCGGCCAGGGGGGAGGTCGGCGGGCTGGGCGACGGCCTTGCGTCAGCCGGTATGCCCTTGTGCGCCATGCGCAAGAGCTTAGGACCCTCTCGTCAAGGCGGCCAAAGGCGCGCGCACGGCGCTGTGGTAATTTGCAGATTGCAAGTCACTAGCGGCGCGAGAGCAGGCGCTGGAGCAGGAGGTCGGGTATGGCAGTGCTCGAAGAAATCGGAGCCCGGATCGGAGCCCTCGGCGAGCGGCTCGAGCCGAGCATCGTCGGCCTCGCCCGCGGCTCGGGCCGGGGATCGGGGGTGGTGATCGGCGACGGCCGGGTCCTCACCGCGGCCCACGCCGTGCGCGGAGACGAGGTCGCGCTCGTCTTCGCGGGCGGACGGCGCGAGCACGGCGAGCTTGCGGGCGCAGACTCCGACGCCGATCTGGCCGTGATCGCCGTCGACACCGGCGAGGCGCCGGCGGTCGCGTGGCCATCTCCGGGCGCCCCGTCGCCCGTTCTCGGCGCACCCGTCGTCGCCCTCGCCAATCCCGGCGGACGCGGCCTGCGCGCCACGCTCGGCTTCGTCTCGGCCGCCGGCCGCTCCTTCCGCGGTCCGCGCGGTCGTCGCATCGACGGCGCGATCGAGCACACCGCTCCGCTCCCGCGGGGCTCGTCGGGCGGTCCCGTGGTCGACCTCGACGGCCGGCTCGTCGGGATCAACGCGCTACGGCGCGAGGGCGGCCTGATCCTCGCCGTACCCGCCGGAGCGGGCGAGCG
>JACCUC010000045.1 GCA_013812065.1 Thermoleophilaceae bacterium
GCTACGCGCTGCGGCTCGCCGGAGCCCGAGCTCAGCCCGGCGACCAGCACGAGGCCGACCAAGGCCGCGGCGAGCGCGCCAAGCGCCGCCCGGCCCTCGCGGCCGCGTAGCCTGTCCGCCGCCCGCCCTCGAGCCGACTGGACGGCATCGCGCAGGCTCTGCGCGCGCGCCGAGCGGAGTGACTCACGCAGCCTCGGCGCCCGAGTCGAACGGACGGCATCACGCAGGCCCTGCGCCCTGGCCGAGCGGAGCGCCTTCTTGACGCTCCCAACGCGCGCGACCGCGGCCAGACCGAGCGCTTCGAGTGCGCGAGGGCGGGGCGGCTCTGGCTCGGGATCCTCGCGGACGGGACGCGTGCGGTGGTCGCCGTCGATCACGCGCGTCGCCCCCGGATCCTCCGGCTCCGACGGCTCGCCGTAGAGCTGCGCGTAGATCTCCCCTTCGACGTCGCGGCGAGGTGTCACGCTCAATGGTCCTGCGCTCGGGTCTGCTGCTCTGGTTCCGCCGATATTACTCCGATCGTCCGGAATGTCGAGAGCCTCCCGAGGAGTCAAGATGTGGGTCGGCCTCGGCGCCGTTAGTATTCGGAAACCGGTCCCGCGACCGGAGGCCGTCCCCTACCTGCCTCGCCAACATGACTGCTCCGAAGCGACCCGGGGCCGCCGGCCTCTACGACCCTCAGTTCGAGCACGACGCGTGCGGCATCGGCGCCGTCGCCGACCTCTCGAACCACGCCTCCCGCGCCACGGTGATCAAGGCGCTCGACGTGCTCGACCGGCTCGAGCACCGCGGCGCCAGCGGGGCCGAGATCGACACTGGCGACGGCGCGGGCATCCTGCTCCAGATCCCCGACGAGCTCCTGCGCGGCGCCGTCGACTTCGAGCTGCCTCCCCGCGGCCAGTACGGCGTGGGCGCGCTTTTCCTGCCAACCGAGGCCGCCCGGCGGGCCGAGCTCGAGCGCCTGATCGAGGAGACGATCGCGGCTGAGGGGCAGACCCTGCTCGGCTGGCGCGACGTTCCCGTCGACGGCTCGGTGCCGGGCCGAAGCGCCGCGGCCGTCGAGCCCTTGATCCGCCAGGTCTTCGTCGGCGCCTCGCCGCATCTCGCCGCCGACTCCGACGCCTTCGAGCGCAAGCTCTACGTGATCCGCCGCGTCGTCGAGCGGGCCGACCCCGAGCACGACCTCGCGATCCCCTCCTTCTCGTCGCGGACCCTCGTGTACAAGGGAATGCTCACGTCGCCGCAGCTTCGGCGCTACTACCCCGACCTCCACGACGAGCGGACCCAGACCGCGCTGGCCCTCGTCCACTCGCGGTTTTCGACCAACACGTTCCCGAGCTGGGAGCTCGCCCACCCCTACCGGCTGATCGCCCACAACGGCGAGATCAACACGCTGCGCGGCAACGTCAACTGGATGCGCGCCCGGGAGTCGCAGCTCGCCAGCGACCTGTTCGGCGACGACCTCGAGAAGATCTTCCCGGTCGTGCGCCCGGGCGGCTCGGACTCGGCCACCTTCGACAACGTGCTCGAGCTCCTGACCCTCGCCGGGCGTTCGCTGCCGCACGCGCTGATGATGATGATCCCCGAGGCGTGGGAGCGCAACCCCGACATGGGCCAGGAGGAGCGCGACTTCTACGCCTACCACTCGTTCCTGCTCGAGCCCTGGGACGGGCCCGCCGCGGTCGCGTTCACCGACGGCCGCGTCATCGGCGCGACCCTCGACCGCAACGGACTGCGTCCCGGGCGCTGGCAACTCACGCGCGACAACGTCGTCGTGCTCGCCTCGGAGACCGGCGTGCTCGAGGCCCCGCCGGAGGACGTCGTCGTCAAGGGTCGCCTCCAGCCCGGGCGCATGTTCCTCGTCGACCTCGAGCAGGGCCGGATCGTCGAGGACGAGGAGATCCGTCACCAGGTCGCCTCGCGCCGGCCCTACGGCGAGTGGGTCCGGCGCAACTCCGTCCACCTCGACGACCTCCCGGCCAGGGCGCCGCAGGAGCTCGCGACCGCGCCGCTGCGCACCCGCCAGCTCCTGTTCGGCTACACCCAGGAGGACCTGCGCATCACGCTCGCGCGCATGGGCGGAGCCCCGGCCGAGGAGCCGATCGGCTCGATGGGCAACGATTTCGCGCTCGCCGTCCTCTCCGACAAGCAGCCGCCGCTCTACTCCTACTTCAAGCAGCTCTTCGCACAGGTCACCAACCCGCCGATCGACCCGATCCGCGAGGACATCGTGATGAGCCTCACCACCGGGGTGGGCGCTCAGCGCAACCTCCTCGGCGAGACTCCCGAGCACACCAACCAGCTAGCCATCGGCCAGCCCCTGCTCACGAGCGGGGAGCTCGAGAAGCTGCGTCAGGTCGACCATCACGTCTTCAACGCCGAGACCCTCGACGCCACGTGGCCCGTGTCCGAGGGCGTCGCGGGGCTCGAGCGGGCGATGGACGGCCTCTGCAGCGAGGCTTCGAGGTGCCTGGCCGCCGGGCGCAACATCCTGATCGTCTCCGACCGCGCCGCCGGCTTCGACCGCGTGCCGATTCCGGCGCTGCTCGCCGTGGGGGGAATCCATCACCACCTCGTCCGCAAGGGGACGCGCCTCCAGGCCGGCCTGGTCGTCGAGTCGGGCGAGCCCCGCGAGGTCCACCACATCGCCTGCCTGCTCGGCTACGGCGCCTCGGCGGTCAACCCCTACCTGGCCTTCGAGACCCTGCACGACATGCTCGACTCCGGCCTCCTGCCGGGCGTCGAGGGCGCCGACGTGGCCGAGCGCAACATGGTCAAGGCGGTCGGCAAGGGCCTGCTCAAGACGATCTCGAAGATGGGCATATCGACGATCGCGAGCTACTCGGGCGCGCAGATCTTCGAGGCCGTTGGGCTCGAGCCCGAGCTGATCGGGCGCTACTTCACGGGCACGACCTCGCGCATCGGCGGGATCGGGCTCGACGTGCTCGCCCGCGAGGCGCTCGTGCGCCACGAGCGCGCCTTTCCACGACGAGGCCCGGATGCGATCCCCTCCGAGCAGGCCGCGCGCACCGGCGCGGCGACGGCGCCCCGGATCGACGTGGAGCCCGGCGCCGCCGAGGCCCCGCTCGCCACCGTCAACGGCGACGTGTCGCTCGCGGCAGCGGCGGCGGTCATGGGGGACGTCGCCTCGCCTCGCCACGAC
>JACCUC010000010.1 GCA_013812065.1 Thermoleophilaceae bacterium
ACGTCGTCGTACTCGAGCACGCGCTTGCGGATCAGGAAGTTCTGCTCCTCGACCTTCTTCTGGGCGCCCTCGATCTGGCGGGTGAGCAGCTTGTTCTCGAGCGGCTGCTCCTCTCCCTCCTCGTCGAGCGGCCCGAGGCGATCGAGGATCCTGTAGATGCGGTCCCCGGCGAACAGGCGCACGAGGTCGTCCTCGGCCGAGAGGTAGAAGCGCGACTCGCCCGGGTCGCCCTGGCGGCCCGAGCGGCCACGGAGCTGGTTGTCGATCCGCCGCGACTCGTGCCGCTCGGTGCCGAGGATGAACAGCCCCCCGGCCTCGATCACCTGCTCCCGCGCGCGGGCGATCTGCTCCTCGACGCGCGGGTAGACCTCGTCCCACATCTTGTCGTACTCCCCGCCGTCGTCGGGCGAGAGGCCGAGCTTCTGCAGCTCCAGGTGGGTGAGGTGCTCGGGATTGCCGCCGAGCTTGATGTCGACGCCGCGGCCGGCCATGTTGGTTGCGATCGTCACCGCACCCGACTGCCCGGCCTCGGCGATGACCTCGCCCTCGCGCTCGGCGTGCTCGGGCTTGGCGTTGAGGACGGCGTGCCGGACCCCGCGCTCGCGCAGGAGCTTCGACAGGAGCTCTGAGACCTCGACCGAGATCGTTCCCACGAGGATCGGCTGGCCCATGTGGTTGCGATCGGCGATCTCGCTGGCGACCGCCTTCCACTTGCCGTCCTTGGTCTTGTAGATCAGGTCGTTCTCGTCAGTGCGGATCATCGGCTGGTTCGTCGGCACCTCGACTACCTGGAGCTCGTAGATCTTCATGAACTCCGTAGCCTCGGTGAGCGCCGTGCCCGTCATGCCGGCGAGCTTGTCGTAGCGGCGGAAGTAGTTCTGGTAGGTGATCGTCGCGACGGTCTGGTTCTCCTCCTGGATCGCGACACCCTCCTTGGCCTCGACCGCCTGGTGGAGCCCTTCCGACCAGCGCCGGCCCTCGAGGATCCGGCCGGTGAACTCGTCGATGATCTTGACCTCGTCGTCGATCACGGCGTACTCGACGTCGCGCTTGTAGAGCGACTCGGCCTTGAGCGACTGGATCAGGTGGTTGACGAGATTGCCGTGCTCGGCGCGGTAGAGGTTGTCGACCCCGAGGAAGCGCTCGGCCTTCTCGACTCCCTGCTCGGTGATCGCAACGGTCTTGTGCTTCTCGTCGGGCTCGAAGTCGTAGTCGGCGATCCACTCCTTCGACTTCGCCTCGATCCCCTCGGGCTTCTTGCCGGGCTCCATGCGCGGGGCGAGGCGGGCGAACTTGTAGTACGAGTCGGCGGCCTGCTCGGCCTGGCCCGAGATGATGAGCGGAGTGCGCGCCTCGTCGATCAGGATGTTGTCGACCTCGTCGACGATCGCGAAGCCGTGACCGCGCTGGACCTTGTCCTCGACGGCGGTGGCCAGATTGTCGCGCAGGTAGTCGAAGCCGAACTCCGAGTTCGTGCCGTAGGTGATGTCGGCCGCGTAGGCCTTGCGCTTGATCCCGGAGTCTCGCTGGTCGGCCTGAAGCGCGTCGACGGTGACGCCGAGCGCCTCGAACACGGGCCGCATCCATTCGGCGTCGCGGCGGGCGAGGTAGTCGTTGACGGTGACGATGTGGACACCCTTGCCGGGCAGCGAGTTGAGCACCGCGGCGAGCGTCGAGGTGAGGGTCTTTCCCTCGCCGGTCTTCATCTCGGCGATCGAGCCGTCGTGCAGAGCCATGGCGCCGATGAGCTGGACGTCGAAGTGGCGCTGACCGAGCGTGCGCTTGGCAGCTTCGCGCGTGAGCGCGAAGGACTCGGGCAGGAGCGCCTCGAGCGACTCGCCGCCGCGCGCGCGATCGCGCAGCCCGTCGGCCCGCTCCCGCAGCTCCTCGTCGGTCTCGAGCTCGAGCTCGGGCTCGAAGTCGTTGATGCGAGCGACCCGTTTCTCGAAGGCCTTGAACTTCTTTGCCTCGCCGATCCGCAGCGCCCGGTCGATGATCGACATGCGGGCGAGGTTAGCAAGCGCCGGGGCGCCAACAGACGCGCTGTTGGCCCCCCCCAAGGTGCGCCGCGGCGGCGCTAGGAGGCGGTCGGCGGAGGCTCTGTGCGGGCGCCGTCGCGGCGTCCGCGGCGCTTGTCGCGGTGGCGCTCGACCTGTCGTCCCAGCTCGTCCGCGATCAGGTTGATCGAGTGGCCGAGGTCCTCCGACGAGTCGCGTGCGCGCAGGGTGACGCCCTTCAGATGGAGCGTCGCGGCAGCGACCTGAGAAGCGCGGATCGACGGGTTGCGCTCCTCGTAGAGCTCGACGTCGAGCTGAGCGAGCGAGGAGACCTGGCGCGCGACCTTGTCGAAGCGTCGCTCGGCGTGCCTGCGGAGCTCGTCGTCGACCGTGACGTTGCGACCCCTCACCTCGATGCGCATAGGGTCTCCTCTCGCTCGTTGGTTGCCCTCCGGGATGGTAAAGGGCGACGCCAATCGCAGAGCCCTCACCGTCCCGGAGTGCGCGCGTAGGCGACCGCGACCACGCGCTCGGAGCCGGCCGAGCGCAGCGCCCGGCTACAGGCGAGCATGGTCGCTCCGGTGGTCAGCACGTCGTCCACCAGGATCGCCTCCCGTGGCGCAGAGGCCCCCCGTCGCACCCTCACCGCCCCAGCGAGGGCGGCGAGCCGCTCGTCCCGGTCACGGCCCATCTGCGTCCCGCGCGGACCCGTCCGCTCGAGGCAGTCGGCGACCGTCAGGCCCGTCCGTGTCCCGAGCGAGCCGGCGAGTCGCTCCGCCTGGTTGAAGCCACGGCGCCGCCGCCGCGTGGGGTGGAGCGGCACGGGCACGAGCTCTCCGCGATCGAGCGCACCCGGCGGAGCCAGGGCGGCGATCTGAGCGGCCATCGTCTCGGTGAGCTCCACCGCGCCCCGGAACTTGAGGGCACGCGCGAGCGCCCGCGCCCCACCGCGGTAGGCAAGCGGCGCCCATGCTTCGATCGCGGGTGCTCCCGGCCCTTCCAGCTCGACGACCTCGTCCGACAGCCAGCCGAGGCCGTCGCGACAGGACGAGCAGAGCGGGGCCGCCGCCCCCGCGCTCGCACCGCAGGCGAAGCACCCCGGCGGAGCGAGCGGGGCAAGGACCTTGCGGACGAGGGCGGCTACCACCCACAAGACGATCCCGGACGGCGAGCGGCGGCTCAAGGTGCGAGTGTCACAATCGTGCTCGTGAGCGGTTACGAGTCCGGCACCGCGGGCGTCGGCGCCGCCCATCGCGCCGCGTCGGAGAGGTGAGCGCTCCGCCCCTTCGGTGGGTCGCGGACCCGGTCGTCCTCCTGCCGGTCGGGCTGTACGCCGCCGTCTACGTGTGGCGCTTCGTCGTCGCCCGGCGCGAGGCCGGCGGACGCGGCGCGGGCGTGTGGCAGGCGCTGGCCTTCGCCGGCGCCCTGGTGGCTCTGATCGCGGCCGTCGCCTCACCAATCGACGCGCTCGGCGAGGAGTACCTCTTCTCCGCGCACATGGTCCAGCACATCCTGCTCGGCGACATCGCACCGCTGCTGGTCCTGCTCGGTCTCTCGCGCGTGATCCTGCGTCCGGCGACGAGGCGCCTCATCCGTATCGAGCGAGCGCTCGGGCGGCTCGCCCATCCCGCGACCGGGATCGGGCTCTGGCTCGGACTCGTCTACCTGTGGCACGTTCCCGCCCTTTACGACGCAGCGCTCGAGCATTCGGCCGTACACGCCCTCGAGCACGCCTCCTTCTTCACCGCCGGGGTCGCGCTGTGGTGGCCGCTGATCCAGCCGGTGCCCATGCGCCACCGGCTCACCGGTCTCGGCAGCCTGGCCTATATCGCGGTCGCCAAGGCCGGCCTCGCGGCGCTCGGGCTCTACCTAGTGTGGTCGAGCTCCGTCGCCTACTCCTTCTATGAGTCGGCGCCCCGGGTCTGGGGCCTCTCGGCGGTGGAGGACCAGAACGTCGGCGGCGCGATCATGATGGTCGAGCAGTCGATCGTGCTCGTCATCTGCTTCTTCGTCCTCTTCGTCCGAATGCTCGTCCAGTCAGAGGAGGAGGAGCGCCGGCGCGAGCGGCTCGAGGACGCAGCGGCGGCCTGATGGAGCCCGGGCGCTCGGACTCCGACCCGCCGGGCGTACCGACCGACTCGCCCGGCCCGTGGGCTAGCATGGCGCGACTCTTGACCGCCCGAGCCGGACAGTCCCTACCGCGCGTGCTCGCGTCGCTGCTCGCGGTCCTCGCACCGCTCGCCCTCGCTAGCTGCGGATCCGGCGGATCGTCGATCGACGACCCGAATCTGCCGTACTCCTTCGACTATCCCGACGGCTTCCAGACCGGCGGCAAGTCGACCGTTCCCGCGCGCGAGGGAGGATTCGAGAACCAGACCATCGTCGCCAAGGAGAGCGGCCAGGATTTCGTCGCCGTCCAGACCCAGCGACTCCGCCGTCAGGTGGACGCCCGGCTGGTCCCGCGCGTCAAGCGCGAGGTCGAGCAGGCGGCTCGGCGGATTGGGAAGGTGCGCGGGCGCAGCAACGTTCGGATCGGGGGACTCGACGGCGTCAGTCTCCAGATGGGCCTTCAGGCCACCGGCGTACCGGTCGGCGCCCGCTGGATCTACGCCGCCAAGGATCGCACGCTCTACTGGATCAACTGCCAGTGGCAGTCCGACCGCCAGGACGTGCTCGGCGCCTGCGACCGGGTCATGCGCACCTTCCGGGCGCGCTAGCGGGCCCGGGCGGACCGGCCAAGCCGGCTCGCCATGCGAGCGGGTTCTTTCTTCTACCGCGGGCGCACGACGATCGTCCAGCTCGCACCGTTGACCCGCACGTCGTCGTAGTCACCCGCCTCGAGCGCGACCTCCCCGCGACCTGCGCGTGAGTCGATCGAGATCCCAGCGCCGCTCGCCGAGAAGCGCCGGCCCTCCGAGTTCGTCCAGACCAGGCGAGAAGGTTGCTCGACGTTGAAGGACAGGTTCGTGCTCCCCGTCCCCGAGAAGGTCTTCATGTCGCGCCCGCTTACGTTCGACGACGAGGAGATCGAGCCCCCGTCCGAGCTCTGGACGATCGAGCTCGATCCGGACTCGCCCGGCTCGCCGTCCCCACCTCGTTCCCCCTCGCCTGCCCGAGCGGTGCCGCCCTCGGCGTCCTCCTCCTGCCCGGACTCGCCGGCCCGGCCGTCGCGGCCCTCGGTCTCCGCCTGACGCTCCTCGTGGGACGCCGGCGAGGCGCCGCCGCCCTCGTCCGAGCCGCCGCCGCAACCCATCACCGCGAGACCACCGGCGAGGGCGAGCACAGCCACGAGCTCGGTGAGGGGAGAGGAACGGTCCACGCCGGAAACGGTAGCCGATGGCCGCACCCGGCTCGGCGGCGGTCGGGAGCTCGTCAGCCCGCCAGGATGATCAGCTCGTCGTCCTCCTGCTCGGCGGGACGCGGCCAAGCCGTCGCCGGACGGCTGAGGCGGCCGAAGCGGTCCCGCGACCAGAGTGCGTAGCAGTACCGCGCCGCGTCGGGTCCCGGGTAGAAGCCGAGGTCGTAGTGCTCCTGGAAGGCGTCGGGCTGCGCGGCGGGCGCCTCCCACGGCCGCGGCCGCCGCGGTGGACGGCTGGGACAGCGCCCCTTGGCCCGCGCGATCAGCACCGAGCGCACCGTATCGGCCTCGGCGTTGTGCCAGCGCAGGGAGACTCCGGTGTCGCCGAGCGGATGGCTGAGCGCGAGTGAGGCGACCAGGTTCGTCGGCGGCTGCGGAGTGGCCGGGGGGTCGTAGTGCGCCGTCGCCGGCTCGCGGCTGAGCCTTCCGGAGCGGTCGCGCGACCAGACCGCATAGCACGAGGGCACGAGGTCGAGCGGAAAGGTCGCGCGTCCCTCGCCGCCCGGGTCGGCCGGGACGGTCCTGCGCTCGAGGCCGTCGGGCTTCGCCGGGCAGCGCCCGGGCGCTCGCGCCACGACCGCCTTCCGGACGCGCTCGCTCGCGCCGTTGAGCCACCTGACCGTGACCCGGCTCGAGCTTGCGGCGTCCGAGAGGACCTCGACCGCATCAGCCGACGAGAGCGGATCCGGCGCTTGCGGTGGCGGCGGCGGTGGGGGCTTGGGCTTGGGCGGGACCTTGGGGCAGTACGCGCGGCGGGGAGGCCGTGGGGTGCCCCCGTGCAGCTCGACCGCTCCCTCGATGTCGTCCTCCTCGAGCAGGCCGCAGCGCCACTGGCCGGCGGGCGGCTGCTCGCAGCCCTTCGGCGCCGCGGCGGTGATCGTCGAGTTCATGGTCGCGCAGCCTGAGTCCTCGTGGTTGAGGCCGACCACGTGTCCGAGCTCGTGGGCGGCGATCAGCGCGACCGAGAAGCGCTGGTCACGCTCGCCCGAGGGGGACGGAATGGTGATCTTCGAGTCGCCCGGCTGGGGGCCGCTGCTGCGGAGGGTCGACGACGCGTGGCCGCTCAGCCCTTGCGAGCCGCCCTCGATCACGAGCTCCGCCTCGTCCTTCGAGGCGGGGACGAACTCGACCTCGGCCCCGCTGCGGTTCCAGGCCCGCGCGGCCCGCTTCACCGCCCAGTCGTGCTCGCCGACGGTGTTGTAGTAGGTCACGACGCGGCCCTTCTCCTGGGAGTAGCTCCGCTGGATCGAGTACGCGGCGGCCCCGGCCGGCGCCAGCATGGTGAGCAGGCTGAGGACGAGGGAGAGCTTGGCGGACATGGTCGAGGTACGCCGGGGCGCGCGGCGAGCTTACCGTGCGAAGCCGGCGTGGAGGATCGGCTCCAGGCGGACGACCCTCGGAGCACACCCGCCGATCCGGAGGAGGCACGCTGCGCCCATCGCCAGGCCTGCGCGAGCTACACGAAAATGAAACGGGGCGCCCCAGATGGGGCGCCCCGTTCGAGTCCTGCGTCGCGTCTGAGTGCTACGCGCCGATCCGGCCGCGGCGCTGAGCCACGAGCAGACCGAGACCGCCGGCGAGCGAGAGGCCGCCGACCACCGCGAGCAGCCAGGCGTCGAAGCCGGTCTGCGCGAGGTTCACGCCGCCGACGC
Organism: Thermoleophilaceae bacterium; assembly: GCA_013812065.1. Taxonomy (GTDB): domain Bacteria; phylum Actinomycetota; class Thermoleophilia; order Solirubrobacterales; family Thermoleophilaceae; genus JACCUC01. The sequence goes on from JACCUC010000010.1 coordinate 7,008, forward strand.
CGCCGCCGCCGCCGACGCCGCCGCCGCCGCCGCCGACATCGCCGCTGCTCACGTTGTCGTCGTCATCTCCGCCGACGCCGTCATCGTCGCCGTCGCCTTCGCCTTCGCCTTCGACGTTGGTCGTGTTCCCGCAGTTGTTCTCGGCGCTGGCGTCGCCACCCGCGTTCTGCGCGATGGCGCAGTTGTTGTCGCCGCCGTCGCCGCCGTCGCCGCCGCCGTCGTAGCCGTCATAGCCGGCCGCACCGCCGCCGTCGCCGCCGGTGCCCGCTTCGGCCTCGGCATTCTGGTTGGTCGTGTCGATGTCCGTCTCCGCGCCTGCGAACACCACAGCCGGCATCGCGCAGAACATCGCCAGCGCGACGAGCATTCCGATTACCTTCTTCATGCGCCTTCCTCCTATGGAACTGAGTTTGTGCGGGCGCCTGGGACGCGACCGCCGCTGTCAAGGCGGAAGGTATAGCCGACCGCCGTACCGGCGTCAAGGGATTGGCCAAAAAAAAATTAAGCAGGCCTAAAGAGCGGAACGGCGGGTAGAGGGCCAAAACGCGACCGTGTGCCCGCGGGCGCCGTTCCGTTCCCGTCTATTGAGGCTGACCTCCTGGCGAGGAGCCCTCCGCGGCGCTGGGCCGCGACCAGCCCGAGGCCGCCGGCGAATGAGAGGCCGCCGAGCGCCGCGAGCATCAGGCGTCTCAGGGCGTATCGTGAAAGTGCCTCGGCCTGGATACGGGCGCATCCGCTAGGAGCGTCACCGCATTCCAGAGCGGTTCGGAGCCGGAGTCGGAGCCCTTTCGCGATCATCGGGACTTCCTGGACACACCTTTGAAGCCCGTGGGCGGGAGTCGCACCCCGCTGACCGGCACGTCGCCGCCTACCTCGTCGTGTCATCGTCGACGCCGTGACCGTCGGGTCGGCGAAACGTGTCGCCGTCGAAGCTCTGCGACCGGTCATCTCGCAGCTGGCGTCGTCGACCTCGGCCGGTAGGAGCTCGCGGCCGGCTGGTTGACGTCGCCGCCCGCGGACAGTCGTCAAGGACCTAAAGGTTTCTGAAAGATCTGTGTCAGCGGGATCGCGCCCCTGGCGGGCGCAAGGGGAGGGCTGGAGGGCGGCGAAGATCACGGCGGTGAGCCAGCCTTCTTGCGGGGCTGTGCGTTATCGGATCCGGCGGCTACGATGTCCTCGATTCGCACCCGACCACCCAGATACGAGCATGGCAACTCTGAGTGATCGCCCCGACCACGGGCACGCAGGCGATACGGCCCCCTCGAGCCGCAAGAATGTCCATTGTCCCCACTGCGGGACGCTGATGGCTTCGGGCGCCGAGTTGCCGTGGCCGGGCGAGCCCGTGCTCTGCCCGGGCTGCGAGCGGTGGGTGGGCCGCGGTCGCGGGATACCGTTCACGCCGCCGGCACGCGGCGACGCCGGGCCCGACGCCGCCGAAGACCCGCTCGAGAGCGCCCCGCGACACGAACCCGAGCTCGACGCCCCGCCTCGTGACGAGCGCCCGCCGCGGCCGAGCCGCCAACGCCCGGCGCGCCCCGGGGCGATCGAGGGAGGCCGGGCGCGCGAGCTCGGGCCTCCGCCCGTTCCCACCGCATTCGCTTCTTCCGGGCGCCTCCGGCCGCAGGAGAGCGGAGCATCGCATCCGGCCGAGCCCTGGGACCGGGCCCAGCCTGCCTTCGGTCCCGGAGAGCCGGGGGCGGCCGGCGACGCCGGCTTCGGGAACGGCGCCGAGGCTCCCGTCGAGGGTCCTGATTCCCTGGCGCCCGCCCAGCCGATCGAGCGCTCAGGGCCTCGCGCGACCGGCGGACATGGCAACGGTGCAGCTCGCCCACCAGGGTCGTACGGACCCCCCGCGCCCCCCGCGCCGGAACATACGGTTGCCTTCCCGGCGCTGACCGACGAGCGCAAGCGGCGCCGACGGTTCGCGCTGCCGCGCCTTCGCCGTCCCGTCCTGCGCCGCCCCACGCGCGCGGGGGTGATGCGCAAGCTCCCGCTGATCCTCGTCGTCGCCGGCGTGCTGCTGCTGCTCGAAGGCGCGCTGACCGTCCTGTGGAAGGAGCCCTTCTCAGCGCTGTTCGCCTCTCAGAGCCAGGGCGCCCTGGGCGACGACCTCGAGGCCAACGAGCGCGAGGCCGCCCGCGAGGCCGCGAAGGGCCGGCGCAACGCCCTCCAGTACATGCGCCGGCGCGCCGTGTCGCTCAACTCCGAGCTCGGGCCGGGCGAGGCCGTCGGCCGGCTGCGGGTCAAGAAGATCGACCTCAGCACCGTCGTCGTCCAGAGCACGACCGAGCCGAGCCTGACCAAGGGACCCGGCCACTACCGCGAGACGCCTCTGCCCGGCCAGAAGGGCAACTGGACGGTCGGCATCGCCGGGCACCGCACGACCTACGACGCCCCGTTCCGCAATATCGACAAGCTCGACCGCGGCGACGAGATCGTCTTCACGTTGCCCTACGGGCGCTTCACCTACGAGGTCGAGGGCACGAAGATCGTTGACGACTCGGAGACCCGCGTCTTCGTTCCCAAGGGCTACGACCGCATCGCCCTCACTGCCTGCCACCCGCTCTACAGCGCGGCGCAGCGGATCATCGCCTACGGCAAGCTCAAGGAGAGCAAGCCGCGGGGCGGGGCCAAGCGGGTGGCGGCGCAGTCCTAAGGCCTCCGCGCGCGCGGCACTAGGGTCAGCGAACGCAGCGCTCGCGCCGCGGGCAGCTCCTGAGGCGATCGACCTCGGGCCGGCGGTCGTTGCCGCGCGGCCAGTCGATGCGCACGAGCGCGGACGAGGCGTTGTTCGAGTAGGTCGACTCGCGCACACGTCGGTCGCCGTTCGCCCGGTGCACGAGCTCGTAGTCGCCGGCGGGAAGGCCGGTGATGTCGATCGACTGGCCCTCCAGGTAGGGGGGGTAGTCGTCGCCGTAGCCGACCGAGATGCCCTGGAGCACGTTCAGCGCCTTCGGCTGCTTCTTGAGGCAGGCCCCGGTGAGCACGGGGCGATCGGGCTTGCGGGGAAGCCTTCGCCCGGGGTCGTAGCGATCCCCGAGGCAGAAGCCGGTCTTTCGGTCGGGGCGCACGAGCCGGTGGTCGGAGGCGCGCCGCAGCTCGTAGCGATCGAAGAACAGGTAGTGCCAGTGATCGTGGCCGCCGGAGTACGTGTAGCGGATGCGACCGATGTTCCGGACGCGCGCCCGCGAGCCGTCGGTGCGCTCGATCAGCTGGTCCGCGGTCATCTCTGGGTCGCGGGCGGAGCGCTTCCCGCGCACGGTCAGCCGGCCGGGACCGTGGTTCTCCACCGCAGACTCGAAGCCGAGCTGGAAGCGGCCGTCGCGACCGCGTACCCCGAGGTCGCTGGGCGTGCGCTGGACGAGATCGGGCCAGATCTCGGGCGGCGGGGCGACCGAGTCGCCGGGGCTGGACGCGGCGGAGAAGATGGCCACCGCCCCCACCACGCACAGGGCGGCTCCGAAAATGGGGGCGAGCAGAGCCCGGGGACGAGGCATCGACGGATCGTATCGGCGCGCCGGACCCTCACCGAGGAGGAGGATCCGGCGACCGCAGGTGCTCGACGACCGCGCCGCGACCCACGATCGCACCGATCACGACCTCGCCCTCGGGGACGCGCGTCCCGGGTAGCAGGATGACGTCTCGCAGCGAAGCGCCGGCCTCGACAGTGCAGCGGTCGCCGATGGCCACCGGCCCCATCAGCCGCACGCCCTCTCCGAGCTCGCAGTCCTCGCCGATCCACACCGGCGCCCCGACGAGCTCGAGGTCCTCCGGCAGCGGACTGCGCTCGCCGGCGCGCAGGCCCTCCCGAGCCTCGCGACCGGGGACCTCGAGTTGCAGCCGTCCCTCAAGCGCGTCCCAGGTGCCCTGGCGCAGCTCGGCGAACGATCCGATGTCGTTCCAGTAGGACTCGATCTCGTGGATGTAGAAGGGGACGTCGTGCTCGAGCAGGGCGGGGAAGACGTCCTGCGCCCAGTCGACCGGATCGTCGTCGGGGAAGAAGTCGAAGATCTCCGGGCTGAAGCAGTAGATGCCGCAGTTGGCGAGGTCGGAGAGCGCCTCATCGGGATCGGGCTTCTCCTGGAAGCCCTGGATGCGGCCATCCTCGTCGTGGATCACGACGCCGTACGCGCGCGTGTCGGGAATCGACTTGACGGTCAGAGTGGCGATGCCGCCGGCGCTGCGGTGACGCTCGACGAGCGCGCTGACGTCGAGGTCGGTGAGCACGTCGCCGGAGATCACCACCACCTCCTCGTCGCCGAAGAAGTCGCGCACTTTGCGGACGCCTCCGGCCGTGCCCAGCAGCTCGGGCTCGTGGCGGTACTCGATCCGATCGCCGAAGTAGTCGCGGATCGAGTCCGGGAACCAGTGCAGGTTGGCCACGAGCTCGTCGAAGCCCTGATGCTCGAGCAGGCGGACGATATGAGCCATGACCGGGCGGTCGAGCATGGGGACCATCGGCTTGGGCAGCTCGTAGGTGAGCGGCTGCAGGCGGGTGCCGAGGCCGGCGGCGAGGACCATCGCCTTCATGCGACGGCGGTCCGGCGCTCAGCCACCGCCGGGATAGGGAAGATCGGGCTCAGTACCGGTACTGGTCGGACTTGTACGGGCCCTCGACCGGCACGCCGATGTAGGCGGCCTGCTCCCGGGTCAGTTCGGTGAGCCGTACCCCGAGCGCGTCGAGGTGGAGCCGCGCCACGTTCTCGTCGAGGTGCTTGGGCAGCACGTAGACCCGCCTCTCGTACTCGTCGTTCTTCGTGAACAGCTCGATCTGGGCGATCACCTGGTTGGTGAACGAGTTCGACATCACGAAGCTCGGGTGCCCGGTGGCGTTGCCGAGGTTGAGCAGGCGTCCCTCGGACAGGAGGATCACCGCGTGGCCGTCGGGGAACGTCCACTTGTCGACCTGCGGCTTGATGTTGAGCCGCTCGACACCTTCGACGCGCGAGAGGCCGGCGATGTCGATCTCGTTGTCGAAGTGGCCGATGTTGCCGACGATCGCCTGGTGCTTCATCCGGCTCATGTGGTCGGCCGTGATGATGTCCTTGTTGCCGGTGGCGGTGATGAAGATATCGGCGGTCTCGACGACGTCGTCGAGCGTCCGCACCTCGTAGCCCTCCATCGCCGCCTGCAGCGCGCAGATGGGATCGATCTCGGTGACGACCACCCGCGCGCCCTGGCCGCGCAGCGAGTCGGCGCAGCCCTTGCCCACGTCGCCGTAGCCGCAGACGACGGCGACCTTGCCGCCGATCATCACGTCGGTGGCGCGGTTGATGCCGTCGACGAGCGAGTGACGGCAGCCGTAGAGGTTGTCGAACTTCGACTTCGTCACCGAGTCGTTGACGTTGATGGCCGGGAAGAGGAGCTGACCGGTCTCCTGCATCTGGTAGAGCCGCAGGACGCCGGT
>JACCUC010000030.1 GCA_013812065.1 Thermoleophilaceae bacterium
CGCTCCCCGACCGCGTCCCGAAGCGCCCGCGTGGCGGCGGTGCGGTTGGCGACGACGAGCACCCTGGCGGGGCTGTGCATTGGTCTCCTCCTTCGGCGAAGTTGTGCAGATTGCCACTAAGTTACCCTGAGCACGAGGTCGGTATGCATAGAAATTCCCCGCGCTCCCATAGAAGGCAGGCCCTGAGCTCCATCCCGATCGCGGATCCCGAGCGTCAGTCGGTCCACCAGTCGGGGAACACCTCGCCATCGCCCTCGTGACGCGGGCCGACGGCGATCAGCTCCATCCCATCGAATCCAGCCTCGAACGCACGGGTCACCCCGGGCGCGACGCGAAGCGCATCGAGCGCCTCGAGCTCGACGATCTCGTCGTCGAGCTTGACGCGGCCGGAGCCCGAGAGCACGACATAGACCTCCTCTGCGTTCTCATGCTTGTGTCCGAAGCCCTGACGCTTGCCGGCGTTGAGGCGCTGGTGGCTGAGGCCGGCTGGAGATCGTGCGGGGAGAGGCCTCGGCGCCCGGCGCGATCGTCGTGACGGACGCGGGCACGCTGATCGCGCTCGCCCACCGCCGCCTCGAGCTCGAGCAGGCGGTGTCTGCGGGCGATGTTGCGATCGAGGGCGACATACACGTGGTGGAGCGCTTCGTCGGCCTCTTCACGCTGCCCGAGCCCTTCGCGGCCGCGGCATAAGGGGCGAGCGGCGACACGGCGAAGGCCCCGCTCGCGCAGCGCCCTGTGTACCCTTGGATCCACCGGTCGTGGATCGGTGTGTCGGTCATGCTCTTAGGACGGCGGCGCGCGGCCAGACTCATCGGTCGCGATCCTTCGGCTGCCAGAAGGCGATCTCCGCGCCGTCGGGCGCGGCGACGACGCTGCGCCAACCAGCCGGGCCTTCGCGGGGCTCGAGCAGCACCAAGGCCCCCAGCAGGCACGCCCGCTCCGTCACCGCGGCGATCTCGGCGACCTCCACGTAGGGCAGCCACCCCGGACGCTCGGTATCGCACTGGACGATACCGCCGCCGAAGCCGTCACCCATGTCGAGAGCGAGATAGGAGCGGCCGCCGGCGTGGATCCGCTCCGGGCGCCAGCCGCAGAGACCCGCGTAGAACGCACGGGCGCGCTGCAGATCGCCGGTGTGCAGCTCGAGGTGGACGATGGGGTTGGCCAATGCTCGCATCATGCTTCCCCCTAGACCGCCCCCGCGCCGTGAACTAATCGGTCGCGGGCGATGAGTTCGGCTCGCTTCGCCGGTCTAGTCTGTTCAGGATGAATACCGCTACCTCAAGCTCGACGGTGCGGGAGCGAGAGCTGTTCGAGGCGGCCCGGCGCGGCGACGAGCGCGCCTACCGCCCGCTCGTCGAGCCCCATCGCGGCGAGCTCCACGCCCACTGCTACCGGATGCTCGGCTCGGTCCAGGACGCCGAGGACGCCCTCCAGGAGGCGCTGGTGCGCGCCTGGCGCGGCCTGCCGAGGTTCGAGCGCCAGAGCGCGCTTCGCTCCTGGCTCTACCGGATCGCCACCAACACCTGCCTCGACGCGATCGCGCGCCGGCCCAAGCGGGTGCTCCCGATCGACTATGGCCCGAGCGCGGACCCTCACGACAGCCCGGGTGAGCCGCTCGTCGAGTCGGTGTGGGTGGAGCCCTATCCGGACGAGATGGTGGGCATCGATGATGGGTTGGCCGCACCGGAGGCTCGCTACGAGCAGCGCGAGAGCCTGGAGCTGGCGTTCATCGCGACGCTTCAGCACCTGCCGCCCAATCAGCGCGCCGCGCTGATCCTGCGCGAGGTGCTCGGGTTCTCCGCGGCGGAGGTCGCGGAGACCTTGGAGACCAGCGTCGCGTCGGTGAACAGCGCGCTCCAGCGCGCCCGCAAGACGGTCGACGAGCGGCTTCCCGAACGGAGTCAGCAGGCCACCCTGCGCGCCCTCGACGACGAGCGCGTTCGCGAGCTCGTCGAGAGCTACACGAACGCGCTCCAGCAGGGCGACGTCGACGCGCTCGTCGGGATGCTGACCGAGGACGCCGCCTGGTCGATGCCGCCGGTTACGGGCTGGTACCGCGGCCACGAAGCGGTCGCCGCCTTCCTGACCGACTATCCGCTCCGCGAGCGGTGGCGCCACGTCCCGACCCGCGCCAACGGTCAGCTGGCCGTCGGGTGCTACATGTGGAACGAGGAGACTCGGCGCTACGACGCAGCCGTCCTCGACGTCCTGACCCTTCGCGGCGCACAGATCGAAGCGGTCACCGGGTTCCTGGCCCCCTGGGTCACCCGGCGCTTCGGCGAGGCGCCGGAGCTGATGGGCGCCGAGGCGTTCCGCCGCTTCGGCCTGCCGGACGCGCTCCCGGCGTAGGCAGCGCATGGTGACACCCGACCCCACGCTCGCCATCGAGGCGTCCGGCCTGGTCAAGGCCTTCGGCCCGACCCGTGCGGTCGACGGCGTCGACCTGGCCGTCTCCAGCGGGACCGTGTACGGCGTGCTCGGCCCGAACGGCGCCGGCAAGACGACGACGATCCGCATGCTCGCCACGCTCCTGCGCCCGGACGCGGGCAGTGCCCGGGTCCTGGGCCACGACGTCGTGGACGAGGCTGACGCGGTGCGCGCGCTGGTCAGCCTGACCGGCCAGCTCGCCTCGGTCGACGAGGACCTGACCGGCCGCGAGAACCTGGTCCTCATCGGGCGGTTGCTGGGCGTGCGGCGGGCGAAGGCCAAGGCGCGCGCGACCGAGCTGCTAGAGGCGTTCGGTCTCATCGAGGCCGCCGGCCGCCAGGTCAAGAACTACTCGGGCGGCATGCGCCGGCGCCTCGACATCGCCGCGAGCATCGTCGTCACGCCGCGGCTGATGTTCCTCGACGAGCCGACGACCGGGCTCGACCCGAGGTCGCGCAACCAGGTCTGGGAGATCGTCCGTACCCTCGTCGCCGGGGGCACTACGGTGCTCCTGTGCACGCAGTACCTCGACGAGGCCGACCAGCTCGCGGGGCGAATCGCCGTCATCGACCGGGGCAGGGTGATCGCGGAGGGGACGCCCGCCGAGCTCAAGGCCTCGGTCGGACAAGGCGCGCTGCACGTCCGCCTGCTCGACCCCGAGCAGCGAGCGGACGCCGAGCGGACGCTCTCGCGCACCCTCGACGCCGCACCCCACGTGGACGCCGATCCGGCGGCGCTATCGGCCCCCGTCGCCGGCGCCGAGCAGGCCTCCGAGGCGCTCGCGGAGCTGTCTCGCGCCGGGATCGCTCTCGCCAACTTCTCGCTCGGCCAACCGAGCCTCGACGAGGTCTTCCTCTCGCTGACCGGCCACCCGGCCGAGGAACCGGCCTCAGACCTTGCCTCCGCCGCGGCCGAGGAGCAGGCCGCGTGAGCAGCGCACCGACGACGCGCCCGCCGCCCGAGCCCGCCGTCGACGCCGGGCTGCGCGCCGCGCTTTCGACCACCGAGCGTCCGCCCCGGTCGAGCCCGCTGTCGGCCTGCCTCACCTTCGGCTGGCGCGGGATGCTGAAGATCAAGCACGTTCCCGAGCAGCTGCTCGACGTGACCCTGACGCCGGTGCTCTTCCTGCTCATGTTCACGTACCTGTTCGGCGGGGCGCTCGCCGGGTCCACGACGGAGTACCTGCAGTTCCTGCTGCCGGGGATACTGGTCCAATCCGTGCTCTTCACCTCCGTGTACTCCGGGGTGAGCCTCAATACGGACGTCACCAAGGGCGTGGTGGACCGGTTCCGCTCCCTGCCGGTCTGGAAGCCGGCGCCGCTCGTGGGCGCGGTGCTCGGCGACTGCGTGCGGTACGCGGTCGGCGCCACTGTCGTCGTGCTGCTGGGCCTCGCCATGGGGTACCGCCCCGAGGCCGGGATCGCCGGCGTGCTCGCGGCGATCCTGCTCGTGATCGTGTTCGCCTCCGGGCTGGCCTGGATCTTCACGACCGTCGGCATGTTGATGCGATCGCCGAGCGCGGTCCTGAACTCCGGCTTCATGGCGCTGTTTCCCCTGATCTTCTTGAGCAACATCTTCGTCGATCCGGCGACGTTGCCGGGGTGGCTCGAGGCGTTCGTCGGCGTCAACCCGATCTCGCACCTCGTGACGGCGGTGCGCGGACTCATGGCGGGAACCGCGACGGCCGGGGAGATCGGTCTCGTCCTGGCGTCGACGGCGGTGTCGACCGCCGTGTTCGCGCCGCTGACCGTGCGGCTGTACCGCGCGAAGGGCTGAGCGATGAGTTCGGCGTCTCCCACCGGTCTGAACTGCCGAGAGGCGAAACCCAAAGCAATCCGCAGGAGGTCACGATGAGCCTTCCACAGGTCGTGTCACGAGACGAGTGGCTCGTCGCTCGCAAGGAGCTGCTGGCCGAGGAGAAGGAGCTCACCCGGCGACGAGACGCGCTCAACGCCGACCGCCGCCGGCTCCCGATGGTCGAGATCGAGAAGGACTACGTCTTCACGGGTCCGAACGGCGAGGCGAACCTGCTCGACCTGTTCGAGGGCCGCCGCCAGCTCATCGTCGGCCACTTCATGTTCGACCCGGACTGGGAGGACGGCTGCTCGAGCTGCTCGGCGGGGGCCGACGAGATCTCGAACGGTCTCCTCGAGCACCTGCACGCCCGCGACACCTCGCTGGTCCAGGTCTCCCGCGCGCCGATCGAGAGGATCGAGCGCTACAAGGCTCGCAAGGGCTGGACCTTCCCCTGGTACTCCTCCTACGGCAGCGACTTCAACTACGACTTCCACGTAACGCTCGACGAATCGGTCGTGCCCGTGGAGTACAACTACCGAGGCGCCGCCGAGCACGCGCGGGCGGGCACTTCCATGTTCGTCGAGGCCGAGCAGCCGTTCGAGATGCCGGGTACGAGCTACTTCCTGCGAGACGGCGACCGCGTCTTCCACACCTACTCGAACTACGCCCGCGGCGCCGAGATGACCGGCGGCTCGTACTACTTCCTCGATCTGACCGCGCTCGGTCGCCAGGAGGACTGGGAGAAGCCGCAGGGTCGCGCGACGGCCCCTCACGGGGCGATCCCCGACTTCTCGGATTGAAGCCGCCGGACGCGACCGATCTGCAGGGCGAGCTCGTCGTCCTGCGGCCGCTCGCGGCGGCCGACGCTCCCGCCCTTCGCACCATTCGCTCGACGCCCGAGGTCGAGGCCTGGTGGGGCCCGCTCGAGGATGACTTTCCCTTCACCGACGACCCGGACGCGACGCGCTTCACGATCCACCGCGACGGCGCGGTGGCGGGACTGATCCAGTTCGGCGAGGAGCCCGAGCCGATGTACCGACACGCCTGGATCGACCTCTTCGTCGATCCTCCCCACGGACGACAGGGCGTGGGCAGCGACGCGATCGCCACCCTCATCCGCCACCTGACCGAAGACCGCGGGCATCACCGCATCACCATCGATCCCGCGCTCGACAACGTCGCCGCGATCGGCTGCTACGAGAAGGCCGGCTTTCGGCGCGTGGGCGTGATGCAGGCGGCGGAGCGAGACCCCTTGAGCGGTCGCTGGCGCGACGCGCTGATGATGGAGCTGGTGGTCTTCTCAGTCGCCCGGTGACCCCGCGGCGGCGACTGCTGTGTGCGTCATTGCCGTGAAGAAGTAGCCAGAGAGGTCGCCCCGGGCCGCAGTCTGGAATGCTGCCCGCGTTCTTCGACCAGGGAAGGAGCGCAGGATTGTGAAGCTCGTGATCGGCATCGTCCGCCCGGAGAAGGCGAATGACGTGCTGGAGGCCCTCTACCGCGCCGAGGTGCGCGGGATCTCGCTGAGCCGAGTCCAGGGCCACGGAGGGGAGCTCGACCGAGTCGAGACCTACCGCGGCACGACCGTGAAGATGGGGCTCTCCGAGAAGGTCCGCTTCGAGATCGCCGTCTCCGATCCGTTCGTCGAGCCGACGCTCGACGCCCTCTGCGAGAGCGCCTGCACCGGCGAGGTCGGCGACGGCAAGATCTTCGTCGTTCCGCTGGAGCGGGTGGTCCGTATCCGCACGGGCGAGACCGACCACGGTGCCGTGACGCCAGTGGGCAAATGACGGCCGTCGCGATCCTGGCGGCGGCCGCCGAGGTGGACGCCGGCGACACGGCGTGGATGCTCGTCGCGACCGCGCTCGTCCTCGTGATGACGCCTGCGCTCGGGCTCTTCTACGCGGGCCTCGTGCGCGGCAAGAACACGCTCAACACGTTCATGATGTGCGTCGCCGCGCTCGCGGTCGTCACCGTCATGTGGGCGCTCGTCGGCTACTCGATCGCCTTCGACGAGGGCAACGGGTTGATCGGCGGCCTGGGCCACGCGTTCCTCAACGACGTCGCCTTCACACCCCGTGATGAGACGACGATCCCGCACCTGCTCTTCATGGCGTTCCAGGCGACCTTCTGCATCCTCACCGTCGCGCTCGTGTCGGGCGCCGTGGTGGAGCGGATGCGGTTCGGGCCGTACCTCGTCTTCGCGGGGCTGTGGTCGGTCCTCGTCTATGCGGTGCTCGCCCACTGGGCCTTCGGAGGCGGCTGGCTCCAGGAGCTCGGGACGCTTGACTTCGCCGGCGGTGTGGCCGTCGAGATGGGGTCCGGCTTCTCGGCGCTCGCGGCCGCGCTGGTCGTCGGCGCGCGGAAGGACTACGGGCGCCAGGCGCTGCTGCCCCACAACGCTATATACGTGCTTCTCGGCGCCGGGCTGCTCTGGTTCGGCTGGTTCGGCTTCAACGGCGGCAGCGGGTTCTCGACCGGCAACTCGGGTGTGCTCGCGTTCACGAACACGCTGCTGTGCCCGGCGTCCACCCTCGTCGTCTGGTTCGCGCTCGACCTGGTGCGCGGCCGGCAGGTGACGGCGATCGGAGCGGCGACCGCGATCATCGTCGGCTGCGTCCTGATCACCCCCGCAGGCGGCTTCGTCAGCCCCGGCTCAGCGATGCTGCTCGGCGCGCTCGGCGCGCTGCCGAGCTACGCGATCATCGTCTGGCGGCCGCGGACGCGCGTGGACGAGACGCTGGACGTGCTCGCCGCCCACGGCGCCGCGGGCCTGACCGGCATCCTCTTCATCGGGTTCTTCGCCCAAGAGTCGTGGAACGGCGTTTCCGACGGACTGCTCTACGGAAACGCAGCCCAGCTCGTCTGGCAGGCGCTGGCGGCGGTCGCGACTCCGCTGTATGCGTTCGTGGTCACGTTCGTCCTCCTGCGGTTGATCGGGCTCGTCACGCCGCTGCGCGCCACCGAGCGCGAGGAGGCGCTCGGGATGGACGTCGTCCAGCACGGCGAGGAGGCCTACGCGACGGGCGAGGGCGCGATCCTCGTGTCGACTGAGGATGGTGTCAAGGCTCCGGTGCCGGTGGCGGACCCGGGGTGAGGGCGCGATGAGCCGCGCCGCGGACGCGTCCAACCGCCGTAGCGGCATGGCCGGAAAACATCGTCGCCGCTGTCGATCCCGAGCCCCCTCGTTCGACGTGTGAGCAGCCCGATGGAGGAGACCAGGTCGAGATTCGCCCGGTGTTCGAGGCCGAGAACTTCGGCGACGAGCTCACGGCCCGAGCTCCGCGAGCAGGAGGAGCGCCTGCGCGCGCAGGCGGCTGAGAACCAGTAGTCGCGGTGCGGCTCTCGGTGGCCGGAGTCAGGCGTTCGGGATAACCCGGCGCCTGGCTCATGGCCACTGCTCGAGCGCGCCGCCCGCCTTCGGCGGGGCCCTACGCCGGCGCCAACCGTTCCAGCGTTGCCGCGTCGATGTCGAAGTTCGCGTGCACGGCCGAGACGTCGTCCTGGTCCTCCAGGTCCTCGAGCAGCCGCAGCACGCGCGCGACCTGCCCCTCCTCGACCTCGACCCGGCTCTGCGGGCGCATGGTCAGGTCGGCGGACTGGATCTCGACCCCGGCCGCGGCGAGCGCGTCGCGCACGGCCTGGAGGTCGCCGGGCGCGGTGACGATCTCCCACACGTTCTCGTCGCGCGTGAGATCCTCGGCGCCGGCGTCGATGGCGACGATCAGGTCGTCCTCGTGGTGGCGCTCGGCGTCGACGAGCACGACGCCCTTCTTGTCGAAGTTCCAGGCCACCGAGCCCGGCTCGCCGAGCCCCCCGGCGTGGTGGGAGAACAGGTGGCGCACCTCGGAGCCCGTGCGGTTGCGGTTGTCGGTCAGCGCCTCGACGAGCACGGCGACGCCCCCGGCCGCGTAGCCCTCGTAGACCACGCTCTCGAAGGAGTCGGCATCGGCGTCGTTACCCGCGCCCTTGGCGATCGCCCGCTCGATGTTGTCCTTGGGCATGCTCGCGTCGCGCGCCTTCTGGACGGCGGTTGCGAGTGCGGCGTTACCGGCGGGATCGCCGCCGCCCTCGCGCGCGGCGACCTGGATCGCACGGGCGAGCTTCGTGAAGAGCTGGCCGCGCTTGGCGTCGGCGGCGCCCTTCTTGTGCTTGATGGAGGACCATTTGGAGTGGCCGGACATTGGGAGGATTCTAGGGCGCTACTGGAGCCAGTGGACGAAGCCCGGGTATGGCGGGCCGCGGTGGACGAACGCCTCGAGCGACGCGAGGAGGGCTCCCGTAGTCGCCTCCCCTTGGGGAAAGCGTCGATGGCTGAGGATCACGATGCCGTGGTGGTCGCGTCCCTCGGCGTGGAAGCGCCGATCGAGGGTGAGGAAGTCGTCGCGGTTGTAGGTGACGATCGCTTGCTCCTCGCGCTGCGCGTGCTCGAGCAGGTCGAGGTCGGGAGAGCCTCGGAGCTCGGGGAGCTCCTCCACAGCCTCGACGTCGAAGCCGCGACTACGGAGCTGCTCGGCGATGGCGGTCGAGAGCATCTCGTCGAGGAGAAGCCTCACGCAAGGGCGTTCTGCTCACGGCGCCACCGCTCCTCGTCCTCGTCGGCCTCCTCGAGGTTGCGGCGTACCCATGGATCGATGTCGTCCGGAAACTCCGCGTAGTAACGAGTCGCCGTCCGGACCTCCGCGAGGCTCAGGCTGGTCCACTGCGCAACGGAGGCGAGCGCCGCTTCTCCCTCGAGACCGCTCGCGCGGATCGCGGCGATGACCTCCCATACGTCCGGGCCGCGGGCCAGGCCCGCGCGGCGGCCGACGGGACCGTCGCGGAACACGATGCCCGGGTGGTCCTCCATCCGCATGCCTTCGTCGAGATAGCGCTCGGCGAGGCGGGATCGGTTGAGGCCGGTGCGGGCCCCGCGGCGTTCGAGGCGGTCGACGACGGAGGAGTCGAGGCGGGCGGAGAACTGGCGAGAGCGTGGCATGTAAGACAGTGTAACGCGGGTGCTGGTCGGCGCGCTCCGCAGCATCCCAAGCAAGCGGCTCGGGGTGTCCGCTCGCGGCCCTACCTTGCGCAAGATGCCGAAGAAGTACCGCGAGATCCGGCTGGCGTTGCGCGACGCCGGCTGGGCCGTCTTGCGACAGCGCGGGTCTCACGAGGTCTGGGGGCGATCCGGCGAAACGGCCCGAATTGTGGTGGCCGGCAAGGACAGCGACACGGTTCCGGTCGGCACGCTCTCTAGCATTCGCCGGGCAAGCGGCTTGGAGCACCTGCGATGAGTGAATACGTGGTCGTATACGAACGTGCCGAGGACGGAGGGTGGGGCGCGTACCTCCCGGACCTCGCGGGAGTCGTGGCGCTCGGCGCCTCGCGCGACGAGGTGGCAGATCGCATACAGGAGGCCCTCGACGCCTACGCCGAAGAGATGTCGAGTCTGGGGCGAGGATTGCCGGAGCCGGTCGCCGTTTCGGGGACGGTCCAGGCAGCCTGAGTCCGTTCCGCGAGCGAAGCGGGTTCAGGCCCCGGCAAGCGCGTCGGCCTGGAGGTCGCCGGGCGCGGCGACGATCTCCCACACTTTCGTCACGCCTGAGGTCCTCCCCCGGCTCGATGGCGACGATCAGGTCGTCCTCGTGGTGGCGCGCGCGGCGTCGACGAGCACGACGCCCTTTTTGTCCGAAGGTTCCAGGCCAGCGAGCCCGGCTCGCCCAGGCTTCCCCGTCGCCGCCGAAGAAGTGCCGCATGTCGGAGCCCGTGGGGTTAGGTCGATTCTCGAGCGAGAGCGCGAACGTCGCCGGGAATGGCGAATGCTGGAGCGACTCCAGTTGCGAGGAAGGGTCCACTGTTCGTCGCTGCTCTTCGCTACACCCCCGATGTGCCCGAGGTAGTCCTCGAACTGCTCGTCGCCGAGCTCGCTCTGGAGAAGCTCCGAGCACGCTCGATCTCCGCAGTCGACGCCGAACAGATGTTGCGGAGTCCCCATCGGACCGTTCGGAACCGTCTCGGCGGTGACGGGTTCGGCACGCGAAGGCTGATGATCGGTCGCACGGACCAAGGTCGTTTCCTTACGCTCGTGATCGAGGGGCCGACGACCAGACAACGTTCCTTGTCGTGACCGGCCGGAATCCACGACAGTCGAGCGTAGAATCCGGAGCGCTTGACGAGGCTGAGCGATCCGTGGACAGACTCCGATCCTTTCCGTGGGGACTTCGATGCTGAGCTGGCGAGGATCGACCCTCGCTACGTCGAGACGCATGGCGGTGAGCCAGGCGCGAGGTTGAGGATCCTCGTCAGCGTCGAGGGGGCTGACGTCGAGCGTCTTGAGCGGATCGCCGACGCGCGCGGCCAGAAGCCAGGTGTCGTGGTCGCCGAGTTGCTGCGAGATGCCAACTGCTCAACCTTCCCATGAGCACCGACTTCGCGGGTGCGTGCGCCAACACGGTTCGCTGGCCCGAGCTTCTCGAGCGGTACGAATGGGCTGGCGACTGGCGAAAGGGTCTAGAGACTCGCTCTGACCTCTCGCGCCGACTTGAGGCGTCGCGAATCAAGGATACGATGCCGCAAGTCGTCGAGGCGATCACACAATGGGGCGGTGTTCAGCCGCTTCGAGCGAGCACCCTGCACCGCGTCCTCGCATCGCTCGACGTCCTAGCCAACACCGACGCGACGCTAACCGCGGATTCGACCGAGCTATTCGCCGGCCGCATCGCGACCGCCTCGAAGGTCTATGCGATGCACAACCTCAGCCGGTGGATCATCTACGACTCGCGCGTGGCGTGGGCGTTGGAGGCGCGGCGGCGGCGTGTTGCGACGGAGGCGGGAACGAGCGACGTGCCGTCACCGTTCCCTCAGCCGCCGGCACGGACGGCGCCCGGGTATCGAGGTGCGCCACCTGTTCGGACCCAACGGCAAGCCCGAGACGGAGTCCTACGCGGAAGCGATCGAGACGCCGGCGGCCGACTACCGGTTCCGCGTCCGGGTCGCCAAGACCGACTGGGTCGGCTACATCGCTGACTGCGCGTGCGCGATCGACTACGACAACTTCAAGAGCGCTGTGGCCGCCCGTCAAGGTCCCGCGCGTGCCAGCGTCTACGGCGAGGTGTGGGCATCGCTACGACGACCACACAGGCAGAGCTGATGCTCACGATCACGGCGGGGCCGTGTGATCTGATGACAGCAATGCGCGCCGCAACGACGATCGACGCCATCGGCTCCTGGAGACTGCAATGACCCCTACTGAGGACCCACCCGGTCGCCGCTTGCGTGGACTGACCACGGAAACGGCTTCTGGACGGCTCTGGGTCCGACCAAGACCCACTGGGAGATCCGCGACTTCGGCAGTGGCGCTCCCGATCGCTTCGGCATCACCGTCGAACACTGGGATCATCCCGACTGGTGGGCGCCGACGCTCGAGGGCGCCAAAGCCCTCGCGCGCGAGATCGACGCTCGACCGCCGATCCCCGAATCCGAACAGGTTCCGGACCGCGTGGTCGTCATCCCCGAGCCGGGCACTGAGTACGTCGCGTACGCGACCTCTAGCGATCCTCCGACGGGACCCTGCACCTGTGGGACGAAACTCGCGCCCGAGCCCGTCAAACCGCGCCGCGAGTCACCTGAATGGTGGGATGACCCGAGCGCGTACTGGCGGTGTCGCGCATGCGGCTCACACCGCGGTGACGTAGCGGTCTGACCGTGGCTTGGAAGCGAACAACGCCCGACGGGCGACCGCTGACGCCCCGACAGCACGCCACGCTGATGACGCAGCAGATCCGACGCCTCGAGGGCGAGCGCATGACGCGCAGCTGGCACCTCGATCCGCCCGACGAGTATGCGCGCAACCACCACATCCTCTCGTGGTGGAAGCCTGAATACGACGCGATCCTCAGCGAACTGATTCTGGAATATGGCCACGGCTGGCACCAGTGCATCACCCGGGAACTCGAGGATCGGCTCCCCGCAGCTGGTATCGCCGCGTGGCGCGCCAAGGACCCGCTGTGCGAGCAGTACGCCTACTACAACGTGTTGACCAATTTCGCCGTCGCGCGCGCACGGACCACTGGGCTCGAGGACACGCTTCCCGACGAGCGAGTGGTCGAGTGCGCTGTGTGCGGCGAGTCGTTTCTGACCACGTCTCTCAAGGCCGGCGTATGGCGCGACTTTGGCACCGACTTCTGCGGCGTCTGCCTGGCGCGTGCGTTCTGGTTGGACGGCGACCCTGTGGCCACACGGGAGTCGATCCTCGAACACATCGGCGGGCTGTACGCGGCGTGGCAACGCGTCCCGCCCCAGTCCGTCGGCAGCCGCGAGGTGTTCGGCAGCTCATTCGAGCAACGGCGCGAGCTTGTGAAGATTCTCGTCGACCGGCCGGCGACGGATCGCGTCCGCGAGGTGTTCGGCAGCTGGTTCGAAGCGCTGGTCGCGGCCAGCGTGTTGGACGGCGCCGCGCAGGGGATGGCCCGGGGCACTCGCTGCTTGGCCAACGACGGACACGTGTGCCTATCGATCGGCGAGAAGACCATCGACGACCTGATGTACGCAGCGGGTATCGCGCACACGAAGGAGCCGCCCTATCCCGAAGGCCGGATGCGCGCCGACTTCAAGATCGGCTCCGCGCTTGTGGAGTACTTCGGGTTGGCAGGCGACCCCGACTACGACGCCAAGATCGAGCTCAAGCGCGCGCTCGCCGCCCAACATGGCGTGGCGCTGATCGAGGTGTATCCCGCCAACCTGGCCGACACCACCGAGCTCGTCGCGCGGCTCAGTGCTGCTGTGGGCAGCAGCCCAGCCGCGTAGCTTCAGGTAGCGAGCTCGAGGTAACGGCAGGCGCCGTCGACGAGCGCCATCGTTTCCAGCGAGTTGCAGTCGGTATCGAGCAGTCGCGGGCTGTGGGCCAGGACGGCGAGACACTGGGCGCGGGAGATCGCGACGTTGAAGCGATGGGCGTCGAAGAGGAAGTCGACGCCGCGCGGTACCTCCTCACCGGCTGAACAGGTCATCGCGTAGAAGACCACGGGTGCCTGCTGGCCCTGGAAGCGGTCGACGGTGCCTACACGCACTCCGGCGGGCATGTGCTCACGGATGCAGTGCACCGCGAGGTTGTACGGCGCGACGACGAGGATGTCGGGCTCCACAAGTGCGCGCGTGTTGCTGTCGTCGTCGGTGACGGTGGCGTCCGCCAGCAGGTCCAAGCAGGCTGCGGCGATCGCGGCGGCCTCTTCGGGGCTGGCCTGGCTTCGGCCGGCGTGCTCCACCGCGATGGCGCGCAGGCCGCTGCCCGTGAGGGCGCCATGGTGCGCCGTGATGCGTCGGCGAGCGCAGGCGTCGCGTGAATGCAGGCGACCGTCGTAGCTGCGCTCGGACACGAAGGCGCAAACGTCGGGGTGCATCCGCCATGTCTCGGTGAGCAGGACCCCACGGCCCGGCGGGATGGTCTGCTCACCATCGAGGATGTGCTCAAGGACGGATCTGCCCGATCCGCCCGGGTGGTCGGACTGGGTGACCTGTGGCAGCTGCTGCGGGTCGCCGAGCATCACGAGGTTCGTCGCGGCCAGCCCGACGGCAGCCGCGTCTGCGAGCGCGAACTGGCCGGCCTCGTCGATGAACAGGAGATCGAAGCCCGCGCGGTTCTGGTCGCGTGCAAACAGCCATGCAGTTCCGGCCACGAGCTGGTGCTGGTCGGTGACGTCGTCGTTTTCATCGCACTCGTCGATGAGGCCGTGAGGGCTGTCGTAGCCCTCGCCCTTGTAGATGCCGGTGAAGGTCCGGCTCTGTTCGTGCGCGCATCGCTCGACATCGGCCAGCAGGTTCTGGACCACGGCGTGGCTGGGCGCGGTGATGCCGACGCGGCGGCCTGCCGCGAGCGCCGCAACGATCATGCGGGCCCCGCGGAAGGTCTTCCCAGTGCCGGGCGGCCCCTGGACCGGCAGGACGGAGTGATCGAGGCCAAGCGTCGCGGAGACCAAGGCGTCGATGTCCTCGCCGAGCTCACCCGAGGCAAGAACCGGCGGATCACGACGCAGCAGAGCGCGTACGGCCTGGAACTTGTCCTCGCCGGCGAGCACCGCGGCGGCGAGCGCCATCAGCGCTTCGCGGAGCACCGCGACCGGGATGACCGTGGCATCGACGAGCGCGGCGGGCGCCGGAGCGGGCCGCGTCGACCCGCGACGGATGACGACTCGGTTCTCTTCCACCGCGACGACGTTGTAGTTCTCATCGGTCGTCGGGTCGTCCGCCTCGCCGGGCTTGAGCCGGAACTCCTGGACTGGGAACGTGAAGCTGTAGTCCAGCGACCGCTTGAACGGGACGGGCGGATGGGCGAGGTCGGGCTCGAGGTAGGCGATGGCGTCGCGGTCGTCGAGCAGCTCTTCCAGCGGCTGGTCGCGCAGGTCGAAGTAGCGCCACCACGTCGGCTTTCCCTCACGCCAGTGGTACAGCAGCAGGCGGGAGAGCAGTCGCCGTTCGGCCTGGTCGGCGTCGTCTTCCTCGCCGTGTGCCGGCAGGCCCACCGTCAACAGCTCGATCAGTGCCAGAACATCGGGCATCCATTTCGGCGGGCCGTGCTCTTCCTCGGGTTCTGGTTCGCGGAGGTCGTCGAAGTCGACGCTGAACTGTGCTTCGGCGGCGGGGCGCATCGTGTCCAGCAGCCAGTCGCGCAGCGACAGGGTGGAGGTGCAGTCCTCTTCGTTGTAGGCGAGGATGGCTTCCAGCAGCTCGTCGTCGCCGGTTTCCAGCCACGTCTCGTAGGTGATGATCGACCCGCCGCCTTCGCGCACGCGCTTCTCCAGGCGGACGAAGTCGTGGTGGCGTTCGAGCTTCTTCAGCGAGTAGCTGTCCTCGCCGATCTGAAGTCCCTGCCGGACGACGGCGTAGAGGTCAACGAGCACGTCGTCGCGCAGGAGTACATCGACTTCGGCCTCGCGGGTGGCGTACTTGACCGATAGCGAGCGCAGCTTGGACAGCTCGTGCGGGGCGTAGTGGAAGACGTGCATGCCGGGGTGCTCGGCGCGCAGCTCGACAACGCGATCGATGAACAGCTCAAACGCGGCCTTCTCAGCATCGAGGTCATGCGCCCACGCGCACTCGTAATCGGCCTGCGCGCTCCACCAGCCCCAGAGGTACTCGATGCCCTCGTCGCCGACGTAGGGGTCGCCCTCGAGGTCGAAGAACACATCACCCGGGCTGGGTTCGGGGAGCAGGGCGTAACCGGATGCACGCTTGGGCTCGAGGTGGTGATGCAGCGGCTCGCCGCTGTCGCGTGATCGCACCTGCAGGTCGGCTTGGTGATGAAGCAGGTCGTAGCGCTCGGGCCGCAACGACATCGGCTCCATGTGCTCGGTCGTCGCGAGCGCGTGCATGGTGGGGATGCCACCCTCGATGAGGCGTTCGCGCTGATCGCGTCGCGCGCCGGCGACGAGGCTGAGGTGATCGTCGGCGATCAGCCGTAGGCGGCACTCGTCGGCCAGCGAACAGATCGCGCAGTGCGAAACGGGCTCTGGATAGGTGGCGATCGCCGGAGCCGCGGCGACGTCCTCCAAACGCTGCGAGACACGGCGGTGCAGCGCGGCGTAGCGCGCGAGATCGATCGTCTCGATCTCACCCGTGCCCAGGACCACGTGCGCGTAGCGCGCATCGAATCCCTGGACCTCGGTGAGTATCCGGTTGTAGAGGCTCAGCTGATGGACGACCGTGGGCTTGATCTGCTTGGCGAGCTTGGTGTCGAGCACCTCATAGGCGTGCGGGCCGAGAGCCGATTTCTCGTCGATGCGCCGCAGGAAGTCGGCGCGCCCTTGCCAGCGACCGTCGAAGAACTGCGCCTGGTAGATCAGCGGCGCGCCGTCGCGCATCGCGGCCGTGGTCGCCGCGGCGGCGAGCTCGAGCGCCTCGCGCGAGTAGGGAGCGTTCTCGGTGGAGAGGTCGACGTGCCCGCCACACTCGGCGCTGAGTCGCGCGAGCTGCCCATCCTCATGACGCTGCCCGCGCTCCCGGATCAGCTCGGCGTGCGGATCATCGGCGGGACGCGGCTTGGAACGCTCACCGCGAACGACCCCCAGACGCTGCTGCGTCAAGTGCGCGCACGCGAGGTGGTTGGTGAGATCGGTGGCCGCGAGGACCAGGGTGCCGTCGGCAAGCGCAAGCATGTGAAAGTGGTCGGGCGCCCGCAGGAGATCTGACGCCGCGCGACGGAGTCTCTCACCGGTAGTCGCCGCCGGCTGGTGGTCCGCCGCGTCTTGCGCGAGGATCGTGAACGTGGCGGCGCAAGCTCAGACTCCTGACTGCTCGTTTCGGAGGGTAGGTCCGCCGGAGCTTCGAGCGGCGCTCGCGCCAGGCGGTGCGTTCCACGATCTCGTCGAGTTTGCAAAGACGCAGCCGATGCTGGATCTGCATATCCGAGCATTCGCCGGGGCACGCCCCCTCTCTGCCAAGCTCGACTGAGACAGCTTTCCCCCGTTGGATTACTGAGCCTGAGGGCGAGAACTGGAGCAGAGGGATGTTGGACTCATCGAAGCAGAACACGGTGCCGGAGATCGCCCACCGGG
>JACCUC010000043.1 GCA_013812065.1 Thermoleophilaceae bacterium
AGCGCAGGCTGACCCTCCGCCGGCCGAGTAGCTCGACCAGCCCATGCACGCGGCCCTCGAGCGTCAGCGGGGGGAGGCTTACGAGCATCCATCCGCCCGGAGTCAAGCGTTCGGCGAGCGCGCCGAGCCCGGCGTCGAGGTCGCCGACGTAGCCGAGCACCCCGAGGCAGACGACGCCGTCGAACGGCCCGCCCGGTTCGATCGCGTCGGGTAGGCGAGCGACGCCGGCCTCGACGTTGCCGAGGCCCTCCCGCGCTACTCGCCGGCGGAGATAGCCGACCATCTCGGGCGCGGCGTCCAGCGCGGTCACGCGCGCGCAGCGGCGCGCGAGCGCGACTGTGTAGTGACCGGTTCCGGCTCCGATCTCGAGGACCTCGTCCCCCGGCGCGAGCAGGCGGTCGAGCGCCGCATGCACGATGCGGTCGTCGCCGCGGCGCAGTCGGGCGCCGAGTCGCGTGCGTGTGAAGTAGCGTTCGTAGAGCTCGGGCCGCCAGTAGGTACCGGCGGAGCGAAACCACCGAGTCCGGGTCCGGCGGCGAGCCGCCCGCGTCGCCGTCGTTCGAGGAAGCATCCGGCTTACCGGGGCGCGGACCGGCGCGGCTTCGCCGCCGGCCGGCGCACCGACTCGCGCAGAGGCCCACCAGCCTGGGTATCGACCTCGGAGGTCTTGACGCAATACGCGATGTCGTGATGGTCGGCCCACCGGCGCTCGAGCACCCGGCCGCCGTCCACGCCCGGCAGCTCGGCGAGCACCGCCTCGACGAACGAGGGCGTGGCGAGCGAGATGCCGTAGCCCGCTCGCTTCGGATAGTCCGCGTAGCCGAACCCCCCACTCTCGAAGGCGCGGATCAGGCGGTCGCCTCCCGACTGGTCGAGTCCCCACAGCCTCGTTGGGTGCCGGCGGCGTATGTTCTCGAGCGCCGTAGGGCCGTGCGTGCTCGCGATCAGGACGCCGCCGGGGCGCAGCGCGTCGACAAGCAGCGAGAGCGCCTCCCGCCAAGCAGCCAGATCCAGGTGGGTGAGCAGAGAGCCGCACCACACGAGGTCGTAACGTCGCGGCAGGCGCGTCTCGGCGAAGCGCTCGGAGCCGTAGACGGGCTCTGCCCCAAAGGTCCGCGCACAGAAGTCGACGCCGGGACGGTCGATGTCGCACGCCGTGATGACGGCATCGGGGTAGCGGCTCCTCAGCCAGCGCAGGACCCGGCCATGGCCGCACGGCAGGTCGAGGATCGGGTTCACACCGCCCGACCCCGCCAGCGCCAGCACCTCTTCGATGGCATGGAGCGCCGACCTGCCCACCGGGAAGTAGGCGGCGGGACCCGGGCGGTACATCGTGTCGCCCGGCGAGATACGGGTACGCAGCCTCGGGTGGCGCAGCCGCGCGCGGGCCGAGTGGCGATTCATCGAGGCGCGACTCTAACCGGTGGACCGAGCCCGGCGAAGAACGGCTCGCTATAGTCAGGACAGGCCCATAGTCGTAGCCGTCCCTCGAGCAGGCGCTTCGCCGCATATCGCGGAGCCTCGGGACGGGGTCCGTGCCGGCCGTAGCCGTCGCCGCACAGGGCGACGCGCCCTCCCCGACGGGAGCGGAGCGTGCTGTGCTATTTTTAGGGGTCGCGCTTTGCAGCACCTCGCCGCCCGCCTCGACAACCGAAGGAGCCCCCGTCTTGGCCAGTACTGACGCGCCTCGCCAGCGTCGTAGTTTTGCGCGCCTGCACAATCGACTCGAGCTTCCCAACCTCATCGACATCCAGCGCCGGTCGTTCGACTGGCTGGTCGACACCGAGAAGGGAGGGCTGCGCGAGACCATCGACGACGTCTCACCGATCGAGGACTACACAGGCAACCTGGCCGTCGTCTTCGAGGAGATCTCGTTCGACGAGCCGGTCGCGTCTCTCTCCGACTGCCGTGAGAAGGACCTCACCTACGCCCGCCCCCTGACCGTCAAGGTCGCCTTCCAGAACCGCGAGACGGGTGAGATCCGCGAGCAGTCGGTCTTCATGGGCGACTTCCCGTGGATGACCGAGCGAGGCACCTTCATGATCAACGGGACCGAGCGGGTGGTCGTCACCCAGCTCGTGCGCTCGCCCGGCGCCTACGTCATGGAGGCCAAGGACCGCGAGAAGCAGGTCTTCATCGCCAACCTGATGCCCGCCCGCGGCTCCTGGCTCGAGCTCGAGATCGACAAGCGCGGACGCGTCTACGTGCGCATCGACCGTAAGCGCAAGCTCCCGATCACCGTGCTCCTGCGGGCCATGGGCTACGCGTCCGACGAGCAGATCCTCGAGCTCTTCGACAACTCGCTCTACATCCGCCAGACCATCGAGGCGGACACCGAGCAGACGAAGACCGAGGAGGGTGCGCTGATCGAGCTGTTCAAGAAGCAGCGTCCGGGCGAGCCGCCGTCTATCGACAACGCCCGCAACCTCCTGAACGCGCTCTTCTTCGATACCAAGCGCTACGACCTCACGCGCGTCGGTCGCTACAAGCTCAACTCGCGGCTCGCCCTCGACGAGGACCTCGACACGCGGGTCCTCACCCATCGCGACATCATCGAGCTCGTTCGCGAGCTCGTCACGCTGCCGCCCGCCATCGGCATCTCCGAGGAGGGAACCTACGACAACGGCGAGGCCATCAAGGACTTCGCGCTCGAGGCCGCATCGCTTCCGCACGAGGTCATCGACGAGCGCCTCGACGAGTACGAGCACTTCGGCAACCGTCGCCTGCGCACCGTCGGCGAGCTGATCCAGGAGGCCTTCCGGATCGGTCTCTACCGCATGGAGCGGGTGGTCCGGGAGCGCCTGACCACCGAGGACGCCGACACGATCACCCCGCAGACGATCATCAACATCCGGCCGGTCGTCGCCGCGCTCAAGGAGTTCTTCGGCTCCTCACAGCTCTCCCAGTTCATGGACCAGACGAACTCGCTGTCCGGGCTCACCCACCGTCGGCGCCTCTCGGCGCTCGGCGCGGGTGGTCTCACGCGCGAGCGCGCGCCCATCGAGGTGCGCGACGTCCACCCGACCCACTACGGACGCATGTGCCCGATCGAGACTCCGGAGGGGCCGAACATCGGGCTGATCGGGTCGCTCTCCTCCTACGCGCAGGTCTCGGAGCACGGCTTCGTGACGACGCCCTACCGCCTGGTCAAGGAGGGGATCGTCACCGACGAGGTCGTCTGGCTCGACGCCAATCAGGAGGAGCTGCACACGATCGCCCAGGCCAACGCCTCGCTCGACGAGGCCAGTGGGCGGCTCCTCGACGAGGGCGTGACCTGCCGCTCGCGCGACGGCGAGCTGACCCTCGCCACGCCCGGGGAGGTCGACCTCATGGACGTCTCGCCCGACCAGATCTGGTCGGTGGCGACGGCGCTCATCCCCTTCCTCGAGCACGACGACGCCAACCGCGCCCTCATGGGCTCGAACATGCAGCGCCAGGCCGTGCCCCTGCTCAAGACCGAGGCGCCGCTCGTCGGCACCGGGGTCGAGGGCCGCGCGGCCCTCGACACGGGCGACGTCGTGCTCGCGGAGACTCCCGGCAAGGTGGCCTCGGTCGACGCCGAGCGGATCGTGGTGGAAGGCGAGGACGGGCGCGAGGAGTACGAGCTGCACAAGTTCATGCGCTCGAACCAGGGCACGATCATCCATCAGAAGCCGCGCGTGCGCAACGGGCAGGAGATCGCGGTGGGCAGCGTGCTCGCCGACGGCTCCTCGACCGACGACGGCGAGCTCGCGCTCGGCAAGAACTGCCTCGTGGCGTTCATGTCCTGGGAGGGCTACAACTTCGAGGACGCGATCATCATCTCCGAGCGCCTCGTCAAGGATGACGAGTTGACCTCGATCCACATCGAGGAGTACGAGATCGACGCCCGTACGACGAAGCTCGGCGACGAGGAGATCACCCGCGACATCCCGAACCGCTCCGAGGAGTCGCTGCGCAACCTCGACGACCAGGGCATCGTCCGCATCGGCGCCGAGGTCGAGTCGGGCGACCTGCTCGTGGGCAAGGTCACGCCCAAGGGCGAGACCGAGCTGACCGCCGAGGAGAAGCTGATCCGCGCGATCTTCAAGGAGAAGGCGCGCGAGGTCCGCGATACCTCGCTGAAGGTGCCCCACGGCGAGGGCGGCGTCGTCATCGATGTGAAGACCTTCGCTCGCGACGATGGCGACGACCTCTCACCGGGCGTGAACGAGCTCGTGCGCGTGTTCGTGGCCAAGAAGCGCAAGATCGCCGAGGGCGACAAGCTCGCCGGCCGCCACGGCAACAAGGGCGTGATCTCGAAGATCGTCCCCGAGGCCGATATGCCTCACCTCGAGGATGGCACCCCAGTCGACGTGATCCTCAACCCGCTCGGGGTCCCGAGCCGCATGAACATCGGTCAGATCCTCGAGACCCACCTCGGCTGGGTCGCCGGCAACGGCTGGTACGACGACGGCTCGGTTGCCTACGAGGGGGCCAAGCAGAACGGCGGCCGGGTCAACGTGGCCACGCCGGTCTTCGACGGGGCGACCGTGGAGGACGTCGATCACGCGCTCGTGCAGTGGCAGAAGGAGCACTCAGACCGCGGCGTCACCTTCGACCTCGACGAGTCCGAGCGTCCTGGCCGCCGCTGCTCGGGCAAGGTGGCCCTCTACAACGGCCGCACCGGCGAGCCCTACGAGGAGAAGGTCACCGTCGGCTACATGTACATCCTCAAGCTGCTCCACCTCGTCGACGACAAGATCCACGCGCGGAGCACGGGCCCGTACTCGCTCGTGACCCAGCAGCCGCTGGGCGGCAAGGCACAGTTCGGCGGCCAGCGCTTCGGCGAGATGGAGGTCTGGGCGCTCGAGGCCTACGGCGCGGCCTACACCCTCCAGGAGATGCTCACCATAAAGTCCGACGACACCGTCGGGCGCGTCAAGGCCTACGAGGCGATCGTCAAGGGCGACAAC
Source organism: Thermoleophilaceae bacterium (assembly GCA_013812065.1). GTDB lineage: Bacteria > Actinomycetota > Thermoleophilia > Solirubrobacterales > Thermoleophilaceae > JACCUC01. The sequence continues at coordinate 4,935 of JACCUC010000043.1, forward strand.
ATCGCCGAGCCGTCGATTCCGGAGTCGTTCAAGGTCCTGCTCAAGGAGATGCAGGCGCTGGCGCTCGACGTCAACGTGCGCTCCGACGAGGGCTCGGGCGTCGAGGTCCGCGAGGAGGACGACGACCTCCTGCGCGCCGCCGAGGAGCTCGGCATCGACCTCTCGGGAGTCCGCGCCACCAATGGCGGCGCGGCCGACGAGGCAGAGGAGAAGATCGAGGGCGAGGGCGAGGGCGGGCAGGTCACGACTGACGGCGACTACGTGACCGACGGCGGCCCGGTCGAGGACACGCAGGAGGGCGCGGCCGTCGCCGAGACGGTGGAGCACGCCGACATCGAAGGCAAAGAGCAGTAGCGCAAGGCCAGACTGAAGCACGACCGAACCAAGAACGGTTCGCCCCCGAGGAGCCCCTTGATCGACATAAACAATTTCGACGCCATCAGCATCGGCCTCGCGTCCTCCAAGCAGATCCGCTCCTGGAGCTCGGGAGAGGTCACCAAGCCGGAGACGATCAACTACCGCACGCTCAAGCCCGAGAAGGACGGGCTCTTCTGCGAGCGCATCTTCGGTCCCACCAAGGACTGGGAGTGCTACTGCGGCAAGTACAAGCGCGTGCGCTACAAGGGCATCGTCTGCGAGCGCTGCGGCGTCGAGGTCACCCGCTCGAAGGTCCGCCGCGAGCGCATGGGCCATGTCGACCTGGCGGCTTCGGTGTCGCACATCTGGTTCTTCAAGGGCGTGCCGAGCCGGATCGGCTACCTGCTCGACATGGCGCCCAAGGAGCTCGAGAAGGTCCTTTACTTCGCGGCCTCGATCGTCACGTCGATCGACGAGGAGTCGCGCGCACGCGACCTCGACGCGCTCGAGGGCCAGGTCCAGGCCGTGCTCGACGCCTACGCACAGGAGCGGGAGGAGCGCGTGCTCGAGCTCGGGGAGTCCCGTGAGCGCCGCCTCGAGCACCTGCGCACGGGCTCGACCGCCGACTTCACCGACGACGATCACCTGTGGGCCGACACCCTCGACGTCGACCTGCGCAAGCTTTCCGACGACGAGCGCGCGAAGTTGGAAAAGGACCTCCTCAAGACCTTCGACGCCGACATCGCCGACACCGAGGCCTACATCGAGGACGCCTCGGAGCGCATGCGCCAGACGTGGGACCTCTTCCGCGACATGACGCCGAAGCAGGTGATCCCGGACGAGACCCTGTTCCGCGAGCTCAAGGACCGCTTCGGCTCGCCGTTCGGGTTCGGCGATTACTTCCGCGGCGGCATGGGCGCTGAGTCGGTGCGCGAGCTGCTCGAGGCCGTCGACCTCGAGGCCGAGCGGATCGAGCTGGAGGACCAGGTCAAGACCGCCAAGGGCCAGAAGCAGAGCCGCGCGGTCAAGCGCCTCAAGGTCGTCTCGGCGTTCATCCACTCGCCCAACCGTCCCGAGCACATGGTCCTCGAGGCCATCCCGGTGATCCCGCCGGAGCTGCGGCCGATGGTCCAGCTCGACGGCGGGCGGTTCGCGACCTCAGACCTCAACGACCTCTACCGGCGGGTCATCAACCGCAACAACCGCCTCAAGCGCCTGCTCGACCTCGGCGCGCCGGAGATCATCGTCTCGAACGAGAAGCGGATGCTCCAGGAGGCCGTCGACGCCCTGTTCGACAACGGACGCCGCGGGCGTCCGGTCACCGGTCCCGGTAACCGTGCCCTCAAGTCACTGAGCGACATGCTCAAGGGCAAGCAGGGCCGCTTCCGCCAGAACCTGCTCGGCAAGCGCGTCGACTACTCGGGCCGTTCGGTCATCGTGGTCGGTCCCGAGCTGAAGCTCAATCAGTGCGGCCTGCCGAAGAAGATGGCGCTCGAGCTGTTCAAGCCGTTCATCTACAACAAGCTCGAGGAACGGGGCCTGGTCGCGACCATCAAGCAGGCCAAGGAGATGGTCGAGAAGCAGGTCGCAGAGGTGTGGGACGTCCTCGACGAAGTCATTCGCGAGCATCCCGTTCTGCTCAACCGCGCGCCAACACTCCATCGCCTCGGCATCCAGGCCTTCGAGCCGGTGCTGGTCGAAGGCAAGGCCATTCGTATTCATCCGCTCGTGTGCACGGCATTCAACGCCGATTTCGACGGCGACCAGATGGCGGTCCATATTCCGCTGTCACCGGAAGCGCAGATCGAAGCGACCGAGCTGATGATGTCGTCGAAGAACGTGTTGTCCCCGGCCAACGGCACGCCTGTCGCCGTGCCGTCGCAGGACATCGTGCTCGGGTGCTACTACCTGACCAAGGCCAAGCCCGGTGCCAAGGGCGAGGGCCGCGCCTTCGCCGACCCGGACGACGTGGTGCTGGCGCTCGAAGCGGGCGAGCTCGAAACGCTCACGCCGATTCGCCTGCGCTACACCGGCGAGCTGCAGGATTTGACCACGGCGCG
>JACCUC010000049.1 GCA_013812065.1 Thermoleophilaceae bacterium
CCGCCGACGCCGCCGCGGCCGCGGCGGACCTCGTCCGGAGCAAGGACTCCGACGAGCCCGCGGTGCTCGTGCGCGGCCTCGAGCGCCTCGTCACCCGCGAGGATGGTCCGGGCGCGGCGGCCCTGAGGCGCCCTCCGGAGGAGGATCTCTTCCGCTGAGACCGATCTCCGTCCACGTCGGCAGCCAAAGCCCGGGGCGAGTTTGCAACGGCTACCTCCCACCGGCCGAACCCTACGGGCGAGCTCTCTGCAGCCTCTCGAGGAACTGTCGCGGCGTAAGCACGGGCGGGCTGGGGGCAGCGAGTCCGGTGAGATGTTGATCCCCGGAGACGACTGCGTCAGCTCCTGCCGCTCGGGCGAGCGCGAACAGATAGTCGTCATCGGCGTCAGGACTCACCGGCGGCGGATCGGGCGGATCGCCGTGTCGACTCGCACCCGCGGCGAGCGTCCTTACGTACGCGCTCGCCCGACCATCTGCGGATTGGCGCCTGAACTTCGGCCTGTCGAGCACCTCGGTGAGCTCCGCGAGCAGCTTCGGTGAGACGACGAGCTCGAACGCGCCTTCGCGCCACGCGCGGACTATCCGGTCCGGACTCGAGCCGCGTTGGGAGATGAACGCCGATATCAGGACGTTGGGATCCAGGACCGCCCGGGTCACCGCCGCTCACGCCGGGCGGCGTGAAGCTGTGCGTTTGCCAGCTCGAGCGCCTCGTCCTCGTCGAGTGCGCTCAACTGCTGGGCCTCGTCGAGGGCCGCCATTCCGAGATGTGCGCGAAGGGCCTCCTCGATGATCTCGGAATCTCGCTGGTCGCTGCGGGCGGCCTGGACTCGGGCCGCGCGGGCGACCTCCGGGTCGAGGTACACGGTGAGCTTGCGCTTCGTGCTCGCCATCGGGGCATCATAGTGCTTCGACGCTTTGACGCAAGGAGGCTGCCCACTCTACGCAGCCGCCGCCACATCGTGGCGCGCCCGCAGCTCGTAGAGAGTCGTGCGCTCCGCCGCCGGCCGCCCCGCAGCGTGGGCCGCGCCGATCAACTCCTCCGGCTCGAGGCGGACGCCGTGCTGAGAGCCCGCCATGCGGCTGATCGACTCCTCCATGAGCGTCCCCCCGAGGTCGTTGACCCCCCAGCGCAGGGCCTCGGTGGCGGCGTCGAGGCCCATCTTCACCCAGCTCGCCTGGAGGTTTGTGACCGTCGGCCCCAGGGCGAGGCGGAAGACGGCGGTGTGCTTGAGGTTCTCCTCCCGCGATATCTCCTCGAGCCCGTGGGTGCGTCCGAGCATGGTGTGGTAGGGGATGAAGGAGAGCGGCACGAACTCGGTGATCCCGCCCGTGCGCTCCTGGAGCGCGCGCACCACACGCATGTGCTCGGCGAGCTCCCACGGCTCCTCGACGTGGCCGAACATGACCGTCGAGGTCGAGCGAAGGCCGGCGGCATGCGAGGCCTCGATGATCTCGACCCAGCGCGCGACCGGCAGCTTGTTGGGCGAGATCCGCTCGCGCACGCCGTCGTGGAGCACCTCGGCCGCGGTCCCGGGCGTCGAGTCGAGGCCGGCGTCGCGCAGGCGATCGAAGACCGCACGCGGCGAGAGGCCCGAGATTCGGCACATGTGATCGACCTCCATCGGCGAGTAGGCGTGGAGGTGGAGCTGTGGAGCGATCTCCTTGGCGAGCCCTAGCCACCCCTCGTAATCGGCGAGGCCCCAGTCGGGATGGATCCCCGACTGCATGCAGATCTCGGTGGCCCCGAACGCGATCGCCTCCTCGATCCGGCGCGTGAACTCCGCGCGTGAGTGCTCGTAGGCGTCGGGCGAGCGCCGCCCCTGGCCGAAGCCGCAGAAGGCGCACCCGACGATGCACACGTTCGAGACGTTGACGTTGCGGTTGACCACGAACGTGACCAGCTCGCCGGCGAGCTCTGAGCGCAGCTCGTCGGCGGCCTGGCGCAGGTCCTCGATCGCCTCGGGGCGGGTCTCGGCGAAGATGGCGGTCAGCTCCTCCTCGGTCAGGCGCTCGCCGTCGCGCCCGCGGGCGATCGCGCCCGGGACGAGGTCGCGGCGGATGATCCGCTCGGTACGCCGGCCCGAGCCCCGGCGCGGGATGAAGCTCCAGTACCGGGCCTTGACGACGTCGAGCACGCCCCGCTCGAGCCAGTCGGAATCCATGTACTGCGGATAGACGCACAGGCGCTCGGTGAGCGCGTACCCCCGCGGGGCCAGCCGCTTGCGCATGCGGTGGGGCGAGGGGAACGGGTGCTCGGGCGATATGTGGTCGCCGTTGGCCGACAGCCCGCCGAGGTCGGTGGCGCCCTCCCTGACGAGCGGCAGCCACCAGTCTGAGAGGTTCGGCGGTATCTGCACGCCGACGTCGGGCATGAGCCGGCGGCACTCGCGCACGAGCAGGCGCATGTCGTCGAGGGTGATCTCGGAGGCCCACGCGGGGGGGCGCTGCTCCGCGGCCTCGGCACGGAGAGCGCCGTGCTGGGCGGCGTCGGCGATCTCCGCGGGCTCGGTCCCGTAGTAGCGCGGATGGGCGACGAAGTTCTGGAGGATCACCTCCTGCAGGTGGCCGTGCTCGGAGTGGACGGCCGCGAGCGCCTCGAGCGAGGCGATCCGCTCCTCGACGGTCTCCCCTATGCCGACGAGGATGCCGCTCGTGAACGGGACCCGAAGCTCGCCGGCCGTGCGGATGGTGGCGAGCCGCCGCGTCGGATGCTTGGTCGGCGAGCCGGCGTGGACCGTCTCCATGAGCCGCTCGGAGATCGACTCGAGCATCAGGCCCTGAGAGGCCGTGACCTCGCGCAGGCGCGCGAGCTCGTCGGCGCCGAGGACGCCGAGGTTGGTGTGCGGGAGCATCCCCCGCTCGAGCGCGCGCTCGCAGGCCCACGCGGCGTAGTCGACGAAGCTCTCGTGTCCGTAGTCGCCGAGGCGCCGCGCCACCTCCGGGTTGACCTCCGGCTTCTCGCCGGTGAGGACGAGCAGCTCCTTGGCCCCCCGGCGGGCGGCCTCGTCGAGCATACGCTCGACCTCGTCCGGGGCGTACAGGTGGGCGCGGTGGGTGGCGAACGCGCAGTACTTGCAGTAGCAGCGGCACGTCCGCGACAGCGACAGCGTGAAGTTGCGCGAGAAGGTGACCCGGCGCACGGCGCGGAGTCTATGCGCGAGGGATATCTAGCCTCCTCGAGATGAAGCGCACCCTGCCGGCGCTCGCAGCGGCGCTCGCCATCGTCGGCGGCGCGCCGGCGACGGGCTGCGGCGGAGACAGCGCTCGGCCGAGCGGCGGCGAGCGTCCACTCACGCTGGCCCTCGACTTCGCCCCCAACCCCGTCCACGCCGGCATCTACGCCGCCGCGGAGCGCGCCGAGGACCGTGCCCGGGGCATAGCCCTGCGCGTGCGCGCTCCGTCGGCCTCGACCGACTCGCTCAAGCTGCTCGCGTCCGGCCGCGCCGACATGGCCGTCGCCGACATCCAGGACCTCGGCCTCGCCCGCGAGCGCGGCGACGACCTCGTGGGCGTCGGTGCCCTGGTCCAGCGGCCGCTCGCCGCGGTG
>JACCUC010000053.1 GCA_013812065.1 Thermoleophilaceae bacterium
GGTGCGCTGGGCGCTGGAGGTGCTGCGCGGTCACGGCTTCGAGGCGGTCATCCCGCCCGTCCTCGTGCGCGAGGAGGCCCTGTTCGGCACCGGCTTCCTGCCCGACACCGAGCAGCAGATCTACCGCGTCGCCGACGACGATCTCTACCTCGTCGGCACCTCCGAGGTACCGCTCGCCTCGCTCCACGCCGGCGAGATCCTGCCCGAGGACGAGCTGCCCCGCCTCTACGCCGGCTTTTCGACCTGCTTTCGCCGCGAGGCGGGCGCGGGCGGGCGCGACACCCGCGGCATCTTCCGCGTGCACCAGTTCGACAAGGTCGAGATGTTCGCCTTCGTCGCGCCCGACGACTCAGACGCCGAGCACGAGCGAATCCTCGCGATCGAGGAGGAGATCATGCAGGCGCTCGAGATCCCCTATCGGGTGGTCAACATCCCGGCTTGGGACCTGGGCGCCTCGGCGGCCAAGAAGTACGACGTCGAGGCCTGGCTGCCGGGCCAGGAGCGCTACCGCGAGCTCACCTCGTGCTCGAACACGACTGACTTCCAGGCAAGGCGGCTCGACGCGCGGATGCGAGCGGCGGGCGGCGGCTCGCCGCGGCACGTGCACACCTTGAACGGGACCGCGGTGGCTGTGGGGCGGACGATCATCGCGCTCGCGGAGAACGGGCAGCGCGAGGACGGGACGGTGTGGTTGCCGGAGGCGCTCGTCGCCTACGGAGCGCCGGCGGAGATCGCGCCACCGCAACAGCGCTGAAGCCGAGTTTTTCGACCGCCTCGTGGGTTATCAGTAGATACCCGTGATCGTCATGCTGCGCGTCAAGAGCTGGGAGCAGGCGGCGTTCGACCTCCTCGCTCAACTCGGTTCCGAGCTCCACGTTCAAGCCCACCCCCAGACCGCCGGCTTCGTGCCGATATCCGTGGACCGCGTGCGCTACGAGGACGCCGAGGCCGAGGTCGTGCGGGTGCTCGAGGAAAGCGGCGTCGACTGGCGCGAGCACCTCGAGCTGCGCTGAGCGGGGACGCTGCGCTTCGCGCCTCGAGCAGAGCCGCGAGAGGGGGAGGCGCGCTCGACGCCTTACGGCTTTGGACCGTCGATCTTCGGCTTCTCGGGTTTCTTCGGCTTTTCGATCTTCGGCTTTTCGATCTTCGGCTCCTCGTCCTTCGGCTCCTCGTCCTTCGGCTCTTCCTGCTGCTGCTCGGTTTCCAGCGGTGGCTCGGTGATCGTGGGAGACGGCTCTGGCGTTGACTGGACGGGCGGCGGAGTGATCGGGTCGGGTTCGGTAACGACGGGGTCGGGCTCCCTCTGCTTGCACTCCTTGCCTACCAGGCGCTCGAGGTGGTCTACGCCCCTGTCGAGCGTCGTGCGCACTTCGGCATCCACATCGTCGGGAACGGACGCGACCTTGCGATCCAGACGTCGAAGCGTCGGTCGCGTCGCTGTGCATTCGCCCGCCCGGACTCCCTGCTCGACCTTGCCCAGGTCGCGGAGCATCGCCTCTGCATCCGTGGCCGGGAGCTCGCTGCCACCACAACCGGCGACGAGGAGGAAAGCCCCGACGGCCAGCGCGAGCAGGTGAGTGCGCCTCGGACACCGCACAGCGGCTCAGGCTAGTCGAGCGCGGAGGTCGGCGTGAGGAGTGAGCGCCCTCACCGTCCGCGGCTACAGCGCGACTCAAGCTCTGGTCGACATCGGTCGATCTGGTCCGGATGGTGCGGCGTTCCGGAGAATGGCGATCTCCCCCAAGGGACAGCGACCGCGATCCGCACGGATCCGGCCCCACGCGAGCGTCTCGGATGCCGGAAACCGCGGCGGCTCACGCTCCACGCTGGTGGATCTAGCCGTCAGGATCGGCGCGCGGGCGCGGGCGTTGGCGGCATCCGCCGCCGTCGTTGGCATCGCCGCCGTGGCGGCGTCGCCGGCGGCCGCCCTCGAGCTTCCGCAGGTCAGAGTCCCGGACGCCGGAAACGCGGTGGACCGGATCACGGACAGCGCTCCCAAGCCCGTTCGAGACCTCCTCGGCCGCGACGCGGACAAGCCCCGTGGTGGCTCGAGACCTCGTCCCTCGCGCCGGCGGTCGGGCGGTACCGGCGCGACCGGCGGCGGCGATTCGGGTGCTTCTACCAGGCGACGCCGTCCCAGCTCGCGCGCGGGGCGAGCGCGATCGGCAGGCCGGGTAAGGCC
>JACCUC010000056.1 GCA_013812065.1 Thermoleophilaceae bacterium
GAAGTACCCCGCCAAGGAGCTCGCGCTCGATCTCTCCTACCACCTGGTCTACGGCTTGGCCGTCGCCGGCGCGTACGCCGCGCTCGACCGCGCCGGGCGCCACGTTGGCCACCAGGTGGACCCGTCCGTCGACTGCGCAACCGAGCACCACCGCGCTCTCTCCGAGCGTCTGCTTGACACGGTCGGAGATCTCGAGCAGCGCCTTGGGGTCGGCGACCTCGACGGGCTCGGTGACCACGCGGACCCCGCCGAGCTCGACCGCCCGGGCGACGAGCTCCTCGGCGAGCTCGCGGCCCGACTCGCGCGGGCGGCGCTCGAGCTCCTGCACCCGCTCGGTGAGCCGCTGCACGGCCGCGAGCGCGTCACGCTCGGGCACGCGCAGGAGCGCGCCGATCTCGCGCAGCGCCTCGGTCCGCGCGCGGAAGGCCTCGACTCCTCCCGGTCCCGTGACGGCCTCGATCCGGCGCACGTTCGAGGCGCTCGAGGTCTCCGCGGTGACGTGGAAAAGCCCGACCTCGGCGGTCGAGCCCACGTGCGTGCCGCCGCACAGCTCGCGCGAGATGCCCTCGACGTCGACCATCCGCACCCAGTCGCCGTACTTCTCGCCGAAGAGCGCCATCGCCCCGAGGCGCTCGGCCTCGTCGCGGGTGGTGTGCACGGCGCGGACAGGGTGGCCACCCGAGACCCAGCTCGTCACCAGCTCCTCGACCTCGGCGAGCTCTTGCTCGCTCAGCCTGTGTCCGTGGGTGAAGTCGAAGCGCAGCTTGTCGGGACCGACGTAGGAGCCGGCCTGACGTACGTGAGTGCCGAGGCGCTCGCGCAGGGCGGCGTGGAGCAGGTGGGTGGCGGTGTGGTTGGCCATCGTGGCGAGGCGGGTCGAGCGGTCGACAAAGGCGCGAACTGGGTCGCCGGCGTTAGGCAGGGGAGCGCCCCCGTCCAGGGCCTCGAGCTCGAGCGCCTGGTCGTCGCCGAGGCGAAAGACGCCGGTCACACGCGGGCGCGCGCCCGAGGGAAGCTCGACGATGCCGTCGTCTGAGACCTGGCCGCCGCCCTCGGGGTAGAACGGGCTCTCCTCGAGCTTGGCGAGCAGCCGCCCGCCGGCGGGCTCGAGCGCACCGAGCAGCGTGTCGACCTCGGTCGTCTCGTAGCCCAGGAAGCGCGTCTCGAAGGCGGCGGTGCGGGCAAATTCGAGGACGCGCTCGTGGGAGAGGGCGTCGGAGGACCCGCCGCCGGCGCGCGCCACCGCTCCGCCGCTCACCTCCGCCGGCCGACCCGCGCGCGCCCGCTCGCGCGCCTCGTCCATCAGCTCCCCGAAGCCCTGGTCGTCGACCTCGAGGCCCTCCTCCGACAGCAGCTCCTTGGTCAGCTCGTACGGGAACCCGTAAGTGTCGTGGAGGCGAAAGGCATCGGCCGCGGAGATCCAACTGGTCTCCTGCTCGCGGGCACGGCGGACGACCTCGGCGAGCAACCGCTCGCCCTGCTCGAGCGTGTACGTGAACGCGCGGTCTTCGTTGCGGGCCCATAGGTCGATTTCGAAACCCATGTCGCGGAGCTCGGGATAGTCGTCGCCGGCGACCTCACGTGTCCGCTGACAAAGCCGCGGGAGTATCAACCCTTCGATGCCTAGTCGGCGTCCTTGCAGCACCGCCCTACGCATGATCCGACGCACAATGTATTCCCGGCCTTCATTAGAAGGTACGAGCCCCTCGGCGAGGAGAAAGGTCATGCCGCGTCCGTGGTCGGCGAGGATTCGGAGAGCCCGTGTCGTTTCAAAGTCGGAACCGTAAGTACGACCAGAGAGCTCTTCTCCCAACTCGACCAATGGGCGCAGGTAGTCGGTGTCGAACACAGAGTCGGCGCCCTGGACGAGCATGGCCACGCGGTCGAGACCCGCGCCGGTGTCGATGTTGCGCGCGGGCAGCGGCTCGAGCCGGCCGTCCTCGAACAGCTCGTACTGCATGAAGACGAGGTTCCAGAACTCGATGAAGCGGTCGGTGTCGTCGCCGGGGCGGTCGGTGGCGGGGCCGTAAGCCGAGCCGCGGTCGAGGTAGAGCTCTGAGCAGGGCCCGCACGGGCCCGTGAGCCCGGCCTGCCAGAAGTTGTCGGCGCGCCCGAGGCGGACGATTCGCTCGTCGGGTACGCCGGCGCCGCGCCAGACCTCGATCGCCTCCTCGTCGGGTCCGAGGCCGAGCTGCTCGTCGCCACCGAACACCGTGATCCAGATGTCCTCGGCGCGGAAGCCGAAGCCCTTGGTGGCGAGCTCGAGCGCGTACTCGACGGCCGCCGGCTTGAAGTAGTCGCCGATCGAGAAGTTGCCGAGCATCTCGAAGAAGGTCAGGTGACGCGCCGTGGTGCCGA
>JACCUC010000079.1 GCA_013812065.1 Thermoleophilaceae bacterium
TCGCGGCAATCCTCCTCGGTGGCGAAGCGGTCTTGGAAGTCCACGATCGAACGCGGAAACTCTGGCCGCGGCATCCAGTCAAGCTATGAACCGCCTCAGACGGAACGAACCGGGTATGCACTACGCGACATACTCTCCGTATCGGCCGCCAAGCGGCCAGGAGGATACGATGGCGAACTTCGACCGAGAGACCACCGAAGCCGCGCTCGAGCAGCGTCTCGAGGAGCTTCGTCGCACGCGCGCGGCCATGCGCCGGGAGAGCGACGGGGGAGCGAGCGGGGAGGTCGCCCACCTCGACAACCATCCCGCCGACGAGGGTACCGAGACCCACGAGCGCGAGCTCGAGGTCACGACCGAGGTCTTCCTCGAGGAGGAGGAGCGGCGCATCGGCGAGGCGCGCCGTGCGCTGGCCGACGGCACCTACGGGACCTGCATCGGCTGCGGAGCGCAGATCCCGTCCGCGCGGCTTGCCGCCGTGCCCGAGGCGGTGCGCTGCCTCGACTGTCAGCGCCACTTCGAGGGCCTGCACAGCCAGCACCACAGCCTGCGACCGGAGTCCTGAGCGGCCCGTGAGCCCGCGAGGCGGCAGGACGGCCTTCATCCTCGCCGGAGGGGGCTCGCGCGGGGCCTACCAGGCGGGGTGCCTGCGCCGCCTCGACGAGGAGGGGATCAGGCCGCACCTGTTGATCGGCTCGTCGATCGGCGTCCCCAACTCGCTCGTGTACGCGACCGCGGGTGCGGAGGGACTGTGGGAGCTCTGGTCCGAGGCGTTCTCGTTGCCCTACATCGTGACCCCGTCGCTGCGCCGCAACGCCCTGTTCGGCAACTCGTTCTTCTCGATGAACGGGCTCCAGCGGCTGGTCGAGAGCAGGGTCGACTTCGGCCGCTGCTTCCACTCCGACATCGAGCTCACCTACGTCCTCGCCAACCTCTCGACCGGCCACGAGGAGCTGCGCGGGAACCGGACCGAGACCGACGTCGACCGGTTCCGCACCGTTACCCGCATCGGCTACACCATCCCCCTCCTGCACCCGTTGATCGAGCTCGACGGCGACCTCTACAGCGACGGCGGCTTCCTCTGGAACGTACCCTTCGAGTACGCCGTCGAGGACTGGGGCGCCGACGAGATCTACATCCTCTCGGCCTTGCCCTCGGACCTGCCCCGCGCCGAGTCGCTGCGGTCGCTTCCCCGGGTGGCTATGCGCATGTACGACCTCCTGTGCCGCACCGTCGGGCACTCCTCGTACCTCCAGAAGCGGCTCGAGGGCGGGCAGTGGCGCGGCACCGAGGTGACCGTGCTCGCTCCGAGCGCACAGACCGGAGCGTTCGATCCGATCGGGATGCTCAACGCCCACCCGAGCAAGTCGAAGCGCCTCCTCTGGCGCGGGTATCGCGACACCGACGCGGTCCTGCGCGGCGGGGCCGCGCGTTCGAAGCCGGCCAAGGCCGCCGTCGCGCGGGCGCCCGCCGGTGGTGGCGGGGCTCAGAAGTCCGTCGGCGGGGGCGGCCGGGTCAACGGTTCCTCCGGCGAGCGTCGACCCCGCTCGGCCCGCAGCTAAGCTCGGTCCGTGGCGACCCTCTACGTCGACTGGCTCGAGGGGGAGACTGCGGGGTCCCCCGCTTTCGACGGCGGGGTCGAACGTCAGGGCAGTGTCGTGTCCGGCGGCACTGCGGTGGGGCCGTGACCACGCCGCCCCCCGGCCGTGGAGTCCGTGCCGGTCGTACCGCCCGCCGCCTCGCGCCGATCGCCTTCGAGGCGTGGCGGCGCTGGCAGGCGCTCTCGCCGGAGGAGAAGGAGCGCTACCGCACGCTGGCCCGCCGCTACGCCGAGCGTGGTCGGTCGGTCGGCCGCGGAGCTCTCGATCGCGTCGGGCGACGACCTCGCTGAGCCCGCCAGGCGGCCTCGCTACCCGAGCCGGTTCTCGAGTCCGAGCGGCGCCGCCTGCGGCGCCTCGGCCTCGGGCGCTGCCGGCACCTCCTCGTCGGCCGGCTGCTCGACGCCGAGCAGCTCGGCGAGCTCGCCGCTGTCGTACATCTCGGTGACGATGTCGCAGCCGCCGACGAGCTTGCCGTTGACGAAGAGCTGCGGGATGGTCGGCCAGTTCGAGAGCGCCGAGAGCTCCTGGCGGATGCGCGGGTCGGGCAGGATGTCGAGCGCCGCGTAGGGCGTGCCGAGCGCGCCGAGCGCGGCCGCTGTGCGGGCCGAGAAGCCGCAGGCGGGAGCGTCGGGGGTGCCCTTCATGAAGAGCATCACCCGGTTCTCCTCGATCGACTGCTGCAGGAAGTCGTGGATCTCTGTGTCGGTCATGCGGTCGTCCCCTCCGGGGTCGAGGTCTTGAGCGAGAGCGCGTGGATCGGTCCCCCGATCTCGGCGCCGAAGATGCCGTATACGAGCTGGTGCTGCTCGATGCGCGAGAGTCCCGCGAAGCGGTCGGAGACGATCTCGGCGCGGAAGTGGTCGCCCCCGCCGGTCAGGTCCTGGACCTGGGCTCGGGCGCCGGGCAGCGCCGACTCGATACGGTGCTGGAGCTCCTCGGGCCTCGGCATCGAAACCCAGGTTAGCGAGGTGCGGACGCGATACAATGGGGCTCACCATGGTCACTCTCACCGACTTCGCCGCCGAGAAGGTCAGCCAGTTCCTCGCAACCCAGGACGCCAGCGAGGACGCGGGCCTGCGCGTCGGAGTGCGTGGTGGCGGCTGCTCGGGATTCCAGTACGCGCTAGCCCTCGACGAGCGCAAGGAGGATGATCAGGTGTTCCAGGACCACGGCATCCGCCTGATCGTCGACCCGGCGAGCCTCCAGTACGTCGACGGCTCCGTCGTCGACTACACCGAGAGCCTCATGGGCGCCGGCTTCGAGGTCAAGAACCCGAACGTCGTGGCGGCGTGCGGGTGCGGCTCTTCCTTCCGCGTGGCGGACGAAGAGGCGAGCTGCGGCTGAGGGTTGCCGCTGCTGGCCCGGCGAGGGCCTCGAGCACCCCAGGCGGGACCCGGAGCTGAGCGCCTGAGCGACGACGCGTCTCAGGCGCTCGTGCAGGACTGCTCGGGCGCCGTTGAGGCGCGAGGCCGCTGACCGAGGGCGTCGCCGAAGCGAGCGGGCGGTCGGACAACTTCCGTGAGCTCACCGATGCGACGGGCAGACCTACTACTACTCGGCCTACGCTCGCGACGACGCGGGCAACTGGTCGCCCAAGGCGGTGGTGCGCGCGAGGCCCGCCGATACCACGAGGCCCACGGTGACCAGGGTCAGCCCCGCCTCGAGGGCGACCGGGGTCTCGATCCGCGCCAACGTCCTCGCCGGCTTCTCGGAGGCGATGCACCCGAGCACGATCACCAGGAGCACGGTCAAGCTCGTGCGCAGGGGAACGAGGAGCGTGGTCCCGGCGGTCGTGAGCTACAGCGCGAGCGCGGGGCGCGCGACCCTCAACCCGAGCGCGGCGCTCGCCAGGGGCGCGACCTACACCGCGACGGTCACGACCGGGGCGAGGGACCTGGCGGGCAACCCGCTCGCCGCCACCAAGACCTGGTCGTTCACGACGAGGCGTTAGGGGAGCCCTAAGCGCTCTACCGGGCGAAGCCGGGCTCGTCCTCGTCCTCGACCAGGTCGGGCTCCGGTCCCGGACCGGGAAACTGCCCGGGGGGTGGCGGGTCCTCCGCCTCGGGGTGTGGCTGGTAGGGGTCTGAGTCGGCGTCCGGGTCGGGCTCGCCGACCGGGTTGTTGAGACGATGGTGCGGATCGACGCTCCGGGCGCCGGTCGACTCGAGGGGCTCGCCCTCGGGCGGCGCCTTGGGCTCGAGCGGCCGGTCGGCCTCCTCGGCGGGATCGGCGGGGCGCTCGTGATGGCGGAAGCCGCCCGGGCGGCCTTTCTTGGGGTAGGACATGTCGAGGTCCTACCCGGCGGCCGCCGCCCCGACACGGCCCGGACCTGCTCAGGGCTCGGTATCGAGCGACCGCCACAGGTAGAGGCAGGCGAGCGTCCGCTGTGGCCGCCACGGCTCGGCGATCTCCTCGAGCTCGCGCGCGGCGGGCGCGCCCGGCAGCTCGTAGGCCCGCTCGACCGCCCGGCGGATCCCCAGGTCACCGACCGCCAGCACGTCGGGCCGCCCGAGGTGGAAGATCAGGAACATGTCGGCGGTCCACTGCCCGAGCCCCTTGACCTCGACGAGCTCCGCCGCCACCGCGGCGTCGTCCTGCTCGGCGAGCCGGTAGACCGGGAGCCGCCCGTCCTCGACCCGCGCGGCGAGGTCGCGCAGGTAGGCGACCTTCGCCCGCGAGAGGCCGGCGGCGCGCACCGTCTCCGGGTCGGCGGCGAGCAGCTCGGAGGGCTGCGGGGTGCGCCCGCCGAAGAGCTCGAGCAGCCGGTCGTAGATCGAGCGCGCCGCCTTGGTCGAGAGCTGCTGGCCGACGATCGCGCGCAGCAGGGCGCCGTAGGGATCGGCGGGCCGCCCGCGGCGGCGATCCTCGAGGCTGAGCGGCCCGATCCGATCGACGAGTGCGCCCATGACCGGATCGGAGCGGCGCAGGTGCTCGACCGCCGCGTCCTGCGCCGCGGCAGGGCCCGCGGCCGCAA
>JACCUC010000090.1 GCA_013812065.1 Thermoleophilaceae bacterium
CCCTTGGTGCCCGCGGCGAACGGCTCGAGCTCGAAGGCCCCCATCGGACCGTTCCAGAACACGGCGCCGGCGCCGGTGATCTCCTCGCGGTAGGTCTCGACCGTCTTCGGCCCGACGTCGAGCCCCATCCAGCCGTCCGGCACCTCGATGCCGTCGAGCTCCTGGGTCTCCGTGTCCTCGTCGAAGTCCTGGCCAGCCACGAGGTCGACCGGCAGGCAGAGCTTGCAGTCGGAGTCCTCGGCCTTCTCGAGCGCCTCGCGCGCGGTGTCGACGTCCTCGTCCTCGACCTTCGAGTTGCCCACGGGGACATCTTGGGCCTTGAAGAAGCTGAAGCACATCGCGCCGCCGATGAGGATCGCGTCGGCGGTCTCCAGGAAGCGGTCGATCAGCGCGATCTTGTCGCTCACCTTGGCGCCACCGAGGACGACGACGAACGGCCGCCCCGGGTCCTCGACCAGCTCGGTGAGCGTCGCCACCTCGCTCTCGAGCAGCTCTCCGGCGGCCGCGGGGCGAAGGTGCTCGGTCACGCCGGCCACCGAGGCGTGCGCGCGGTGCGAGGCGCCGAAGGCGTCGTTGACGTACACGTCGCCCAGCGAGGCGAGCTCCTTGGCGAGCTCCTCGTCGTTGTCGGTCTCCCCCTCCTCCCAGCGGAGGTTCTCGAGCATGAGGATCTCGCCGGGGTCGAGCCGGTCCACACCGCGGCGGACCTCCGGCCCTATGACCTCCGGCGCCTGGTGGACCTGCGCACCGAGCAGCTCCCCGAGGCGCTGCGACATCGGCTCCATCGAGGTCTCGGGGTCGCGTCCGTCGGGGCGGCCGACGTGGCCCATGAGCACGAGGCGGGCCCCGCGATCGCGCAGGTTCTCGATCGTGGGAATGGTCGCCCTGATGCGCGAGTCGTCGGTGACCTCGCCGTCCTTGAGGGGAACGTTGAAGTCCACGCGCACCAGTGCCGCGTCTCCTTCGGAGATCTCGAGGTCGCGGACGGACTTCTTGCTGAAGGCCATCGCCTGCCGCCCTACCCGGCCTCGGCCGCTCCCATGCCCCCGGTCACGGGAGCACCTTCTCGACCATGTCCACGAGCCGGTGGGAGTAGCCGTACTCGTTGTCGTACCACGCCACGACCTTGACCATGTTGCTGTCCACCAGCAGCGTCATCCCCGAGTCGAAGATCGACGAGTACTGGGACTTGACGATGTCGCTCGATACCAGCGGCTCGTCGGTGTACTGGAGGATCCCCTCGAGCTCATCCTTGTCGGCCCGCTCGGCGAAGGCCTCGTTGATCTCATCCTCCGACTCGACGTCCTTGTCCAGCGTGACCGTCAGGTCGAGCAGTGAGCCGTCGTTGACCGGTCCGCGGATGGCGTAACCGTTCAGCTTGCCTTGGAGCGCGGGGATCACGAGGCCGATCGCTTCGGCGGCGCCGGTGGTGGTCGGGACAAGGTTGACGGCCGCGGCGCGCGCCCGGCGCAGGTCCTTGTGCGGGCCGTCCTGGAGCGACTGATCGGCCGTGTAGGCGTGCACGGTGGTCATGAGGCCGCTGTGGATTCCGAACTTATCGTGGAGCACCATGGCCACCGGTCCCAGGCAGTTCGTCGTACAGGACGCGCAGGAGATCACGTTGTGCTGGTCCGGATCGTAGTCGCCGTCGTTCACGCCGGGGACGACGGTCAGCACGTCGCCCTTGGACGGGGCGGAGACGATGACCTTCTTGGCCCCGGCGTCGAGGTGCTGGTCGGCCTCCCCCTCGTCGGTGAACTTGCCGCTCGACTCCATGACAACCTCCACACCCATGTCGCCCCAGGGCAGCTTGCCCGGCTCCGGCTCGGAGAGGACGGGGATCTCGGTGCCGTTCACGCGGATCGAGTCGTCGCCGGCCTCGACCTCGCCGTCGAAGCGGCCGAGGATCGAGTCGTACTTGAGCAGGTGGGCCATCGTCTCCGGATCCATGACGTCGTTGATAGCGACCCACTCGATGTCCGCCCCGCGGTCGTGGGCGGCGCGGAAGACGTTGCGGCCGATGCGTCCGAAGCCGTTGATGCCAACCTTCACGGCCATGGTGGAAGTCCTTTCTGCGCGTGGCTGGGGCGGGGAGGTGGGCAATGTATCAGCGGTCGTTGGAGCGGGCGCGCTCAGCCGATCACGACCCCTCTCCTCGCCGAACCGGACGACCCGAAGGTCGACGAGGTCGTGTGCAGCCTACGCCGTCTTGCGCAGGTGCCAGTGGAGATCGCGCGCGACCTTCCCCGGCAGTCCCGGCACCGCCTCGAGGTCCTCTCGCGTCGCCTGGACGAACCGCTCCGGCGACCCGAAGTGATTCAGCAGCAGGCGCTTGCGCGCCGGCCCCACCCCGGGGAGGTCGTCGAGGATCGAGCGTGTCATCGCGCGGTCGCGGCGCCCGCGGTGGAACTCGACCGCAAAGCGATGCGCCTCGTCCCGAACGCGCTGGAGAAGCTGCAGCGGAGGGCTCTCGCGCGAGAGCACGAGCGGCTGCGGGCGCCCCGGCAGAAAAACCTCCTCGATCCGCTTGGCCAGCGAGACCACGACCACACCCAGGTCGCGGAACTCGTCGAGCGCGTCGAGCCCGGCCGAGAGCTGACCCTTGCCGCCGTCGACCACGATCAGCCCGGGCGCCGTCGCGAAGCTCGCGTCGTAGCTCTTCTCGTGTGGTGAGCGCTCGCGGTGGGCGACGTACTGAGCCATCCGCCGCGACAGCACCTCGTTCATGGCCGCGAAGTCGTCCTGTGCCGCCTCGCGGATGCCGAAGCGCCGGTAGTCGGACTTTTTGGGCGATCCCCCCTCGAAAACCACCATCGAGGCCACGGTGTGGGTCTCGCCGAGGTTCGAGATGTCGAAGCACTCGATCCGCATCGGGATCGTCGGCATGCCGAAGACGTCCTGCAAGCCCTCGAGCGCCTCGATCCGTGCGCTGCGCCGATGCTCGGAGCGCAGCCGGTCCTGGTCGAGCGCGAGGCGCGCGTTGCGCTCGGCGAGCTCGAGGATGCGCCGCTTGTCGCCGCGCTCGGGATGGCGGATCTCGACCGGCCCTCCGCGGCGCGCGGCGAGCGCCTCGCCGAGGGTCTCCGCGCGCTCGGGGTCGAGCCCGGCGGGCACGAGCACCTGGGGCGGGATCGCCGGCGAGGTCGCGTAGTACTGGAGGACGAACTCCTCGACGACCTCGGGATCCTCCCGGCCGGCCTCGTTCTCGAGGTAGAAGCTCTGGCGGTCGGCGAGCACGCCGTCCCGTACCTGGAAGACCTGCGCGTTGGCATCGGTGCCCTCCGCGGCCACGGCGATCGCGTCGACTGTCCCCACCGCCTCGTTGGATACCCGCTGGCGCTCGAGCAGCGAGCGGACGGCCTTGAGCTTGTTGCGAAAGCTCGCCGCCTGCTCGAACTCTTGCGTCTCGGCGGCGGCGTGCATCTCACGCGTGAGCTCACGCTCGATCTGGCGGTAGCGGCCGGAGAGGAAGTCGACGATGGCGTCGATGCCGCGGCGGTACTCCTCCCTGGACACATAGTCGACGCACGGAGCTCCGCAGCGCTTGATGAAGTAGTCGAGGCAGGGGCTCCCCGAAGCACGCCCCGGCTCGGGCCCGTCGCAGGTGCGGTACTGAAAGACCTTGCCGAGCAGGTCGAGGGTCTCGCGCACGCGCTTGGCATTCGAGAACGGACCGAAGTAGGCGCGGTCACGACGGTGGCGCTCGCGCGTGAAGTAGACCCGCGGGAAGTCCTCGTCGAGCGAGATCGCGATGTACGGATAGGACTTGTCGTCGCGCAGGCGGACGTTGAAGCGAGGCTTGTACTGCTTGATGAAGTTCTGCTCGGCGAGAAACGCCTCCGCCTCGGTCTGGGTGACGAGGAACTCGATGGACTCCGCCGTGTCGACCATCTCCTGGGTCCCGCGGGTGCTCGGATTGGAAAAGTGCGAGGCGACGCGCTTGCGGATCGACTTCGCCTTGCCGACGTAGATGACCTTGCGGCTGGCGTCGCGGAAGAGGTAGACGCCGGGCGAGTCGGGGAGCGAGCGACGTTGCGCGGCGAGGCGCGTGCGAGCGCCGGCCGAGTCGTCGGCGTCGCGCTGGCTTGTGGTCTCCGAGGCTGTCATTCGAGGTCAGGCCGCAGTCGGCCCTGAGGTCGAGGATAGGTGGTGGCCGGCTACCTCAAACCGGTTAAGTCGCTGTCCTCGATTGCCGATACAGACGGCGGGCTTGCCTTTCTTCGCACCTAGGAGGGACGCGGTGCGCCGCCCCGACCATCGACAGCTCCAGAGGTACCTCACTTCGACCGCCGCGACCCTCGTGGCGGTGGCGGCTGTGGTCGTCCTCGCGGCGAGCGTGCTCGGGAACACCCCGCGCGGTGGCGGGTCGGGCTCCTTCGATCAGGCGGCCAACCAGAGCGTCATCTGCACGCTGACCAAGTCCTCGGGCCGCTGCACCTCGACTCACGGCGTCGGCGTCGGCAACGCTCGACGTCCCCGAGGCCCGGCCGGTCCCCGGGGACTGGCGGGAGCGCGCGGCCCGCAGGGCAGGAAGGGAGGCCGCGGGTCGAGGGGAGCGACCGGCGCGCGCGGGCCCCTGGGAGCGACGGGCGCGACCGGAGCCGAGGGTCCCAAGGGCGATCCGGGCGACCAGGGCGACGCCGGGGCCACAGGCGCGACGGGGGCCGAGGGCCAGAAGGGTGACCAAGGCGACGCCGGGCCGGCCGGGACAACCGGCGCGACGGGCGCCCAGGGTCCCGCCGGCCCGCAAGGACCCCAGGGCGTTCAGGGCGCGAAGGGTGATCAGGGCGACCCGGGCGCGACCGGCGCGCAGGGTGCCAAGGGCGACCAAGGCGACACCGGGCCGACCGGCGCGACGGGCGCGACCGGCGCGACGGGCGCCCAGGGTCCCGCCGGCCTGCAAGGGCCGCAGGGATTGCAAGGACCGCAGGGGGCGACCGGAGCGACCGGTCCCACCGGCGCCGAGGGCCCGAAGGGAGATACGGGCGACACCGGCGCGCAGGGTTCGCAGGGAGACCCCGGGCCTGAGGGACCACAGGGCAACACCGGCTCCCAGGGCGCCCAGGGCGACACCGGCCCAGAGGGTCCGCAGGGCCCTACCGGTCCGTCCGGAAGTACCCTCGTCAGCGGAACCGCCGTAAGTAGTGCCGCAGCCGCGACTGCCGGCACTCAGGTGACGGCAACCGTGGGGACCTACCCCTTCGACGCCGCCTACCGCGAGATCCAGGGCCGGGCCAAGGCGAAGGGCATGGAGAGCAAGGACGCTCCGGGAGACGGCCTCGCGACGTGGAGCACGCAGCGACCGAGCAGCGTGTAC
The DNA here is from genome assembly GCA_013812065.1 of Thermoleophilaceae bacterium. GTDB lineage: Bacteria > Actinomycetota > Thermoleophilia > Solirubrobacterales > Thermoleophilaceae > JACCUC01. Next base: position 5,318 of record JACCUC010000090.1, read on the forward strand.
GTTGGCTATCCGGGCTCCGACCTTCTGATCGAGGTCTACGCCCCGGACCCCCAGCGCGCGCGAGAGCTCGCGCTCTCCGGAGACGTGGGGCCGGTCCGGTAGCAGAGCGCTCGCGCCCCATCGGCGCCCGGGCGATATAGGGCCGTGTGCGCGCCGAGGACTGCTCGAGGTTCTGGGCGGTGGGTGACCGCCGGACCGCTCTCTACCCGATCCGCCGCGAGCGCACGAGCACCCAGTACCCCCCGTAGGAACACAGGCCGAGCAGCACGAGCCAGCCGAGGACCCCCAGCCCGCCGTAGCCGAACAGGAGCCGCGTGGCCGTGAACGTGAGAAGGGCGAGACCGACCGATCCGTAGAGGACGAGCCGCTGACGATCGGTCAGGGCGTCCAGCGTGAAGCGGTGCTCGCGGAAGAGGCGGAAGCCGAACAGGCCGATGACCACGAAGAACGCGACCGTGAGCAGCGTGAGGAGGACGTTGAGGGTCGGGCCGCCCCCGGGCGCGACGGTGAGCACGAGCGCGATCAGGGCGACGGCGCCGAACTTGAGCGCGAGCTTCATGGCCTCCGGAGGGTAGTGGGGCCGCCGCGTCTGCCGACGGCGTTCAGGAGATCACGCCGGTGGCCGCGAGCGCCAGCACGATCGCCCCTAACGTCACTCGGTAGACGACGAACACCGCGGTCGAGTGCGACACGAGCCACCGCAGAAGGAAGGCGATCGAGGCGTAGCCCACGACAAACGCGAGCAGGGTGGCGACCGCGAGCCCGAGGAAGCCGCCGCTCTCGCCCGGGTCGCCGCGGACGATGCCCGCGAGCTGGAACACGCCGCTCAGCACCACCGCGGGTACCGACAGCAGAAACGAGAAGCGCGCGGCCGACGGGCGGTCGAGCCCGAGGAAGAGCCCCGCGCTGATCGTCGCCCCCGAGCGTGAGACTCCCGGGACGAGCGCGGCGGCCTGCGCCACCCCGACGAGCACGCCTTCGCGGGCGCTTATCGACTCGAGCGGCCGGCGGTGCGAACCGACGCGCTCGGCGGCGAGCAGCACGAGCCCGAGCACGATCAGCGTCGTCCCCATGAGGTAGAGGCTGCGAGCGCCGGTCTCGATCTGGCGCTCGAAGAGGACCCCGAAGACGACGATCGGCGCCGTCCCGGCGATCAGGTACCACCCGAGCCGAGCGTCGAGATCGGCGGCCGGGCGCCCGGGCCGCAGCGATTGCAACCACGCCCGGGCGATCCGCAACAGGTCGGCGCGGAAGTAGAGGAGGACGGCGGCCATCGTCCCGAGCTGGGTGACCGCGGTGAAGGCCGCGCCGGGGTCAGCCCAGCCGAAGGAGGCGGGAAC
>JACCUC010000124.1 GCA_013812065.1 Thermoleophilaceae bacterium
GAACAGGCCGACCCGCAGCGAAGCCGCCTCCGGCCGCCCGCCGAGCCAGTCGACCGCGGCCACGAGCCGCTCGGCGAGCAGCGCGACGTCGAAGCGCAGTGCGCCGGTCGTACGGTCGGCGGCCTCCTCGTCTGCGGTGAGCAGATCCACGAGCAGCGTGGCGAGCCCCGCGTCGGCGAACGACCCGGCAACCGCGCGGTTGCGCGGGCTCTGGCGGCTCGAGCCGCTGCCGTGCGCGAAGACGACGACGGCCTCGGCGCGTGCGGGAAGGGTGAGGTCCCCCGCGAGCTCGACCGCGCCGGCCGGCACGGTCACCGGGTGCTCCTCGCTTCGCGCTGGATCCTGCGCGCTCACCTGCGGCTACCCGGACAGCGGGACGCGGCGCGACATCAGAATCGCCTACTCCGACAGCGTGTCGCGCATGCTCTCGAGCGAGCGGCGGATGAGCCGCGAGACGTGCATCTGGGAGAGCCCGACCCGGTCGGCGATCTGGGTCTGGGTGAGCCCTTCCTCGAAGCGCATGCCCAGGATGCGGCGCTCGCGCTCGGGCAGCTCCCCGAGCGCCGGCTCGAGGGAGGTGCGGTCGTCGGTGCGCGCGAACCCCTCGTCCTCGGAGCCGATCACTTCCATCAGATCGAGGTCCTCCTCGGTCCCGGGGCTCGCCGACAGCGACACCGGCGAGTAGGCGGAGCCGGCCTCGACGGCCTCGAGCACCTGCTCTGGCGTAGCGTCGAGCTCGACCGCGAGCTCGGCGATCGTCGGCGAGCGCGCGAGGCGGACGGTCAGCCGCTCGACGGCACCCGACATCTTCACGTTGAGCTCCTGGAGCGCACGCGGGATGCGGATCGTCCAGCCGCGGTCACGGAAGTGACGCTTGATCTCCCCGACCACGTTCGGCGTCGCGTAGGTGGTCAGGGCCACGTCGCGGGTGAGCTCGTAGCGGTCGATGGCCTTGATCAGGCCGATGGCCCCGACCTGCTCGATGTCCTCGAGCGCCTCGCCGCGCCCCGCGTAGCGTCGCGCGAGCGAGCGCACGAGCGGGAGGTGGCGCTCGACGAGCTGCTCGCGGGCGCTCACGTCCCCGTGCTCGTGGTAGCGGCGCAGAAGCTCGCGGTCGGGGCCGCCGGCGGGGCCGGGAGCGGGCGCCGAGGTGGTCATCGCGGGCCGACCAGCTTCTCGAGCCGCACGACGAGCTCGCCGCCGTCGGACTCCTCGACGCCGAAGGAGTCGACGACGGTCTCGAGCACCCGCCGCAGCCCGAGCTCGCCCGGTGCCGGCGGCGGGCCCTGGAGGGCGGCGGAAATCGGGGCCTCGCTGAGCGGGCCGACGTGGGTCCGCACGCGGTCGTGGGCGAGCTCGAAGGCGAGCTTGACCGAGCGCTGGGCCCCCGCCTCGGCGAGCAGCCGCTCGACGGCGAGCTGAAGGTCGTCGAGCTCCTCGAAGCCGAGTCCGAGTCGATCGGCCACGCCGCCGAGGACGAGGCGGAACACGGGCTCCCACTCGGACCCGATCGGGGTCTCGAGCTCGACCAGCTCGACGTCAGGAGAGGGGAGCGCGCTCATCTACACCTATTGTGGCGCAGCCTACGACACGGTCGCCCGCCATGAGGCATGCGGTCTGGCCGGGGGCGGCGGCGTCGGTCGGGCGCGCGAGAATGAGCGAGGCGCGCGGGTGGGAGCCGCGCGGTGGGTCGCCGTCGAGGCGGCAGGCGACCGGAGCCGAGCGGTAGCGAAGCTTGACGCGATCGACGCGGCCGCCGTCGCGGTGGAGGACGGCGTCGTGGAGGGGGACGGTGGTGGTGGCGAGGGCCTCGCGCGGGCCAACCGTGAGCCGGTTCGCCTCGGGGTCCTTGCCGAGCACGTACAGCGGCTCCGGGGCGGCGACGCCGAGACCGCGGCGCTGTCCCACGGTGTAGCCCTCCTGGCCGTCGTGGTGGCCGACCACCGTGCCGGAGACAGAGACGATCTCGCCGGGCGGACGATTCCCACCCGTCGCTGCCGCGCCGGCCCGATCGCCGTGCCGGCGCAGGAAGCCGAGCTTGCCGATGCCGGCGAGAAAGCACAGGTCCTGGCTCTCCGCGCGGTCGGCGGCGGGCAGGCCGGCCTCACGCGCGACGGCTCGGACCTCCGGCTTCGTGCGCCCGGCGAGGGGGAAGTGGAGTCGCTCGAGGGCGGCCGGCTCGAGCCGCGCCAGCATGTAGGTCTGGTCCTTGCCGGCGTCGGCGGCGGGGGCGAGCAGGGGGCCGTCTCGGTCACGGACGATGCGCGCGTAGTGTCCGGTGGCGAGCCGCCCGGCCCCGAGGCGCTGCGCGAGGGCGAGCATCTCCTGGAAGCGGACGAAGCCGTTGCAGCGCACGCACGGGTTGGGTGTCCGTCCGGCGGCGTGCTCGCGCAGGAAGTCGTCGACCACCTCGCGACGGAAGCGCTCGCGCAGGTCGAGGGTGAGGTGGGGCATGCCCATGGAGTGAGCGAGCGCGCGCGCGCCGGTCACCGCCTGGGGGGAGCAGCACGAGCGCTCGCCGTCGTTGGCGGGGTCCGACCACAGCTCGAGGGTCACGGCCACGACCTCGTCGCCGGCGGCCTGGGCCAGATGCGCGGCAACCGCGCTGTCGACCCCCCCGCTCATGGCCACGAGGGTGCGGCACGGTCGCGCAGCGAGCCACGCCTCGCCAGCCGCCGCCGAGCCGAGCGCGCGGTGGAGGGCATCCGCGGCGAGGGTCGCGGCGTGGCGCTTGGACGGGGTCAGCCCCCCGAGCGCCGCGGAGATCTCCTCCGCGC
>JACCUC010000048.1 GCA_013812065.1 Thermoleophilaceae bacterium
ATACTCGGCGAGCCCTGGGACGACGAGCGCATCGGGATGAACGTCATCAACGCCGGCCTGGACTGGGATCGCGGTGGCGGCCCGGTCGTCTTCCACTCCGAGTGGTGGCTGAGGGCGCACTGGGGCCGCGCGTTCGAGATCGTCTCGATCGATGAGGACGGACTCGAGAACCAGGGGCTCGTGCTCATGCGCCGCCGCGACGTCGCACTCACTCCCGAGGAGCTCGACCGCCCCGAGCCCGACGAGCCTCGCGAACTGTCGGCCGCCATCCATCAGGGCCGCCAGCTCTACGCCGAGGCGGCGGAGCAGCGGCGCATCGCACGCGACATGACCCGGCGAGTCGGCGAGCTCGCACGGCCGGGGAACAGCACCGTGGGCGAGCTTCAGGATGTCCGAAAGCAACTCGCCGCGCTCGAGCGCGAGCACGCGGGGGTCACGCAGAGCCGTAGCTGGCGGATGACCGCGCCGCTGCGTCGGGCAAGCACCACTCTGCGCGGTCGCGTGCGCGGCCCCGAGACGTAGGCCCACCCGAGGCCTCGGGTGGGCCGTGATCGCACGCGGTGGCCGATGCATGAGCTTCCTCCGAGCGTAGGGATCGAGCTCACGCGCACGAGCCTCCAGGAATACTGGCTCGGCCGCCTGTCCCAACACGTGCTCGATTCCTATGCGGGCGTACCGCTGGCTAAGTTCCCGGAGGATCTGCGCACCTACGAGCACCTGATCTGGCTCGCCCGGCCCGACGTTGTCATCGAGATCGGCACCTACGGCGGTGGGGGGGCGCTCTGGCTCCGCGACAGGCTGCGAACACTCGCCACCTACGGTCACATCAGCCGCCCCCACGTCATCTCCGTCGACCTCGATTTGAGCCAGGCGAGTGCGCTGCTCGCACGCGCCGATCCCCGCTACGCAGAGGAGATCACCTTGGTCGAGGCCGACATCCTCGACCCCGCGCTTCCCGCACGCGTCGAGGATCTGATGCCGGCGCGTACCCGCTGCCTCGTGATCGAGGACTCGGCCCACGTCTACGACACGACGTGGGCAGCCCTCGCAGGCTTTGCGGCCTTCGTTCCCGAGGGCGGCTTCTTCGTGGTCGAGGACGGTTGCGTGGATGTCGAGGAGATGCGTCCCGCCGAAGACTGGCCGCGGGGAGTGCTGCCGGCCGTGCGGGACTGGCTCAGGACGCCGGAGGGAGAAGACTTCACGGTTCGCCGCGACCTCGAGCTCTACGGCATCTCCTGTCATCCCGAGGGGTTTCTCCAGCGACGGCCGAAGGCCGGCGGGTAGCCTCCGCTCAGCGGCTCACCGACTCGCGCGCCGGCGGATGCGCCGATGTGCGGACCGGAGCGTGGCCACCGGTCGGCGGACACCCCTACGCAGGCGGCGCTCGAGCGACCGTTCCGCGAGCGCCGCGGCTAGCCGGTCTCGCTCCCTCTCCGCTTTCCTGAGAGCCTGCTCGGCGCGATCGGCGCGCTCCCTGGTCTCCTTCAGCGTCTCGTTTCGGTCGCGTGCCAGCTGAGTGTTGCGCCGGGCGCGCTCCACCCAGTAGCGGGTCTTGTCGTTGGTCAGGACGATGGAGCCGCCGAGCTCGGGAAGCGCGCCGTCGCTCCCTGCGGCGAGCGTGAACTCCTCCGTGCCGAGATCGTGTGTGGCGATCTTCCGTACGGGCCAGGAGTCGCCCGCCGACCTCCCCTTCGAGGTGAAGTCGGTGTCGTTGAATACGGCAGAGGAGTACCAAGCCTCCTGACGGAAGAGCTCGACGTTCACGAAGTGCTCGCCGAGCAGACTTTCGAGCTCCTCCGGCAGCAGCTCGCGCAGATGGTGGGGGTTGTCCCCCGCCGAGACCGCCCGGTTGGGGGTCGAGGTGAGCAGGAGCCCCTCTGGGCTCAAGACCCGCGCAAGCTCCCGGACCACGTCCTGCTGGTCCGTGATGTGCTCGATCACCTCGAAGCACACCACGAGATCGAAAAAGTCATCCTCGAACGGAAGGTCGCGCAGGTCGGCCGTCTCGAGACGGACGCTCGGAGGAACCCGCGCGCGCACGGTCTCGAGCACGTCCTCGGCGAGGTCGACCCCGACGACGCTGCGAGCTCCCGCCTCGGCCAGCATGGTCGAGCCGTAGGCGACTCCGCATCCCGCGTCGAGCACCCGGCGGCCGTCTGCTGCGGACGAGGCCCAGAGGTAGCGGCCAACGTGCTGGGCCTCGATCATCTCGCCTTCCATAAGCTCCGGAACGAACCGCTCGGGCGAGCGATCGCTGAATCCGGCTAATCCCTTGGGGTCCACGAGGTCGAATCTATCGGGCGCCGCTGCGGCGACCACGCTACGAAAGCCGGCCAGACCGTCTTCGGGCGATCCGAAGCCCGCATCGCGCCAGACGCGCGGCCAGGGCTCGTAGCTGCCGAGTCAGCCGCCCGCTCAGCCTCGCCATCGGCCCGCGAGCCTGCCGCTCGGCCCGCTCGCGTGCTTCCCTCTCCGTGCGGAGCTCGGAACGCGACCGCTCCAGCGCTGCCCGAGTCCTGGCGAGCTGATCGTGGCGGTGCCTCAGCCGCTCGGAGGCGACCCCGACCTGCTCGAGGCGAAACGCGCTCTCGCGGCGCGCATGCCGGAGGGAGTACCGCAGACCGGCGATCTCGCGGGGCTCGCCCGGCTCGAGGGCCTCCAGGTCCTCGGGCTCGAAGTGTCCGGGGCGCTTGCGCATGACCGCGA
>JACCUC010000024.1 GCA_013812065.1 Thermoleophilaceae bacterium
TGCACGCCGTGCAGGCGGCGCGCAAGGGAGCCGGACTGGCGGTGGAGGACCGGATCGAGCTCGCGCTCGCGGGCGACGACGAGCTGCTCGACGCGGTGCGCGCGCACGAGCGTTACGTGACGGCGGAAACGTTGGCGGTGGACCTCGCGTACTACGGGTCGGGTCCGGGCGGAGGCACCGGACACACCGCCCAGATAGAAGGCCGCGACATCCGCATCGACCTGGCGCGGTTCGGATCGTGACTGCTAGTCGAGACCGCTCGACACGGCTCCCGTGGTAGTCCGGACATGGCCGAGGTTGGAACCCATGGCGCAGCCCCGGAGCGTGGCCGGTACCATCAAATCGTCTCTGGCGCGAAGCGGCCGATGGTCCACCCATTGGCGTTGGTTTGCGTCTTTGCGGGCGGAATGTCCCAGCAGCCCCCGCGATCCTGGTCCGGGACCTACGCGAGCCTCCATGGAAGCCGAGTCCATCACCCGCCACCGGCTACTGCCCCCGCCCCGGCGCCTCCCGGCTGCTCTCAGCGACTAGCGTCTCGCCACCGAGGCCAAGCGCGGTATGCGCGACGAGATGCACGCGGCTGGCGATCCCGTCGCAGATGAGCGGAAAGAGGACCCCGGCCGGCGACGCGGAAACGGCGTCGGCGGCGACCGTCGCTGGAAGGCTCACTCCTGAGGGGCGGCAAGGGCGGCCGACGGCGCAGCGGTAGCAAGTGAGCCGCCGTCCTCGGGAGGGTGCGCTCTGAGCCGTGGAGCAGCTCAGTACCGCGCCGCGGAAGTACGTCCCTGCGGATCGCACTCCCCCAGACGATAAGCACACCCGAGCCGACGTGCCGGCCTGAAATCGCCGGTTCTCGCGCTACTCCAGACGCCCGTAGCGGCGTAGCGGAGCAGCTCTCGGTCCGTCAGAGTTCGGGGGGCGCCTGCCCAGACTCGCGGCCGCTCACCGTTGCGGCCCGAGCGGGTCGCAAGGGAGCGACTCAATCGAGGACGGGGACGGGGAGGCGGTTCACATCCAACCTGCCGTCCCGCGGAACGTTGTTGCCACAAACCGATTGATCCCGACAAGCAACGGAATACTTGGCCAAGCAACTCGAAACCTGGATAAGCGAAGACGTCGGCCCGTTCAAGGACAAGCCCCTCAGCTGGCTGTCCGCCCAGCACTTCTTCCGGGACCCGGTTCGGCCTAGCTACTCGAACCCCGACTACTTCTTCTCGCCGGCCGACGGCGTCATCCTCTACCAGGAGGAGGTAGGCCCCTCCGATTCGATCGTCGACATCAAGGGCAAGCCCTACTCGCTTCGTGAAGCCCTGAGGGACCCGAGCTACGACAAGCCGAGCCTGATCATCGGAATCTTCATGACGTTCTTTGACGTGCACGTCAACCGCGTCCCTTACCCCGGGCGGCTCACCTACCGGCAGCTCGAGCCGATCGACACCCTCAACCATCCCATGCTCGAGGTCGAGCAGCACATCCTCGAAGACCTTCGTGTGGCGCCGTCGCGAGCGGAGTACCTTCGCCACAACCAGCGGATGGTCAACCGGATCGAGACGGCGGCCTCCGCGGACCCCTATTACGTCCTCCAGATCGCCGACTACGACGTCGACTCGATCACCCCTTTCGAGCTCAAGCAGAACCAACCCTGCCTCCAAGGTCAGCGCTTCTCACAGATTCGCTACGGCTCGCAAGTGGATCTGATCGTCCCGCTCTCCGCGGATCGCGAGCTCGTGCCCACACAGAGCGTCCATTGCCACGTCGAGGCGGGCGTCGACACGCTCATCGCGATTCAACAGCGACAACCGACCGCGGACAGCGCGGACTGAACCGGGAGGAATCCATGGCCCTGCAAGACTCAGTCACCGAAAGGCGCACCGCGCCGCGACTCGAGCCGATCGAGCGTCCCCGCACCCCAAGCGAGCTACAGCGACCAGCCTTCCTCGTGAACTTCCCGTTCTCGTACTCGACGGAGATCGCGAACAATGCTTGGATGACCGATGTAGCCGAAGAGGAGCGCAAGCCGGACACAAAGCGGGCGATGACCCAGTTCCTCAGCCTGTACTCCTTCCTCGCCTCGGAGGGGCTCGTCTACCTCCTGCCCACTCCCCGCCTCGAAGGCCTCCAGGACCTCGTCTTCACCGCCAACCTTGGCATCATCTTGGCACACCTCGACCCGAGCCCTGTCCTCGTCTCGAGCTTCACCTCCGAGCCGCGGCGAGGCGAATCCGAGGTGGGACTGTCACTCTTCGGGTCGATGGGCTACGAAGTGCACTTCGCACCCCACCGGTTCGAAGGCGAGGCCGACCTCAAGCACCTTCACGACAATGTCTACGTCGGGGGCTACGGCCTGCGCTCGGAGCGAGAGGGCTACGAGTGGATGGAGCGCGAGTTCGACATAGAGATCGTCAAGGTTCGCGAGACCGATCCCTACCTTTATCACCTCGACTGCACGGTCTTCCCGCTTACCCGCGAGGACACCCTGGTGTGCACCGAGATGTTCGAGCGCGGGGAGGTCGCCGAGATCGAACGACACACGAACGTGATCGACGTCGGAGTGGACGAATGTTACTCGGGCATCTGCAACTCCGTCCGTCTCTCGAACACGATCCTCAATGGGTCGAGCCTGCACGACCTCAGCGCCGGGAGCGAGGACTACCATTACGAGGTAAAGAAGAACCGTCGGCTCGAGGACATCGCGGTCGAGCACGCGATGGAGGTCTCGTACTTTGACCTCGGCGAGTACATGAAGGGCGGAGCTCTTCTATCCTGCATGGTGATGCACTTGAACCGCTACTCCTACGCTTTCCGGCTTGTCTGAGCAGCGAGTCTGACACCGCCCCACAGGGGCGTCGTCCACTCGCGCTCGGCCACGCTGTTTGGGTCTTCGCAATCCCCGTTCTCTTCGCGGAGGTCGGCGAAACCCTCATCCAGTTCACCGACACCGCCCTCCTAGGGCGGGTGGGTACGCCCGAGCTAGCCGCCATAGGTTTCATCGACGCGGTCGCGGACACCGCCATCGTGCCCGTGGTCGGGCTCGTCGAGGCGACGCAGATTTTGGTCGCGCGGCGCGTCGGGCAAGGACGAGCGCGCGCGATTGGACCGATCTTCGGCCGCACCCTGCTCCTGGTCGGGCTGGTCTCACTCGCGGTTGCGCTAAGTCTTCGCCTCGCCTCCGGGCCCGTCGCCGAACGGCTCATCAGCTCGCCGGAAGTGGCTAGGTCGGTCGAGGACTTCTTTCGCTACGGCGCGTGGGGCATCGTTTTTTTCGCCCTCAACCTCGCCTACAGCTCGCTCTGGGCAGGTCTCGGGAGGACGAGGATCCTCGTCGGCGCCACGCTTGTCCTCGTGGGGGTGAACCTAGTCGTCAGCATCGGGCTCATCTTCGGCTCTTTGGGCCTGCCGGCGCTCGGCATCGAGGGAGCCGGCATCGGCTTTCTCGGCGCGGAGCTCGTTACCTTCGCCTTCCTGAGCATCGAGACCGCGCGGCGGCTCGACCTTGGCGGGATCGGGCTTCGCCGACACGGCACGGAGGCCGACACCTCGACGCGAGTGATAGCGCGCCTCGGAGCGCCGATCGGGCTCCAGGCGCTCGTCGAGGCGCTTCGCTGGGTCGTCTTCTTCCTCGTGATCGATCGCCTCGGCGAAGACGCGCTCGCGTGGTCGAGCCTCGTCTATGCCTGCTATGCGCTCTTCCTGATCCCATCTCAGGCTTTCGCGGAGACGGCCTACACGATGATCTCCGCCTCCCTCGGTCGAAGGGAGGGGGGTGGCATCGCACTCCTGTTGCGGGCTGTCGCCTGGCGCGCCTTCGCGATCACGTTGCCCCTGCTCGCGGCCGCGGTGATCTTCCCGGACGTGGTCCTCTCCCTCTTCACCGACGACCCGGAGTTAGTGTCTGGCGCGAGGGCGAGCCTTCGTGCCATGGCGGTCGGCATGCTCGCCGTGGTTGCCGCCGAGATAGCGCTCGCGGCGGTGTTCGGCACCGGTGACACCGATGCAGGCCTCTTCGTAGAGGTGATCATGAGCGGCACCCTCGTGGCCTGGGCCGCCGTGGCGGCCCTGGTCATGGGGCTCGAGCTTCCCTACATTTGGCTCTCGCTTCCGTTCGCCGCGGGCGTGGGGCTCGTCCTGTCCGGTATATGGCTGAGAACGGGGCGTTGGCGGCGCGTCGTCCTGTGAGTTGAGCGATGGCCCTGCGCATTCGTACCGAGAACGACGTGCTGGACTCCCTTGTAAGCCGTCCGGCTTGGGCGTTGCGGCCGGCCCACTCAGAGCGGTGACCCTACAGCGTTATGAGCTGATCCGGCGGGCTCTCCGCCAGCCCCGCGTACAGATCCGGGAAGCACCCGACCTGTACCCCCTCGACCGTGCCGGTCGGAGTCGCTGACCGTGGCCACCCCTCCGCCAGCCCGCGATCGAGCGCGCACTGGTCGCAGAGCATCAACAGCATCCCCTGCTCCCGTGCGACTCGGCCGAGCCGCTCGCCCAGCGGGTCTCCCGCTCGCAGCAAGTAGGTGTTGTCGTCGAAGAAGAACATCCCCACCACCTCGACTCCGTGGTCGCCGTCCTCGAGCTGAGGCAGGATCATCTTCCCGAGCTTGTAGCTCGCGGTGTGACCGGAGGTGGAGAAGACGTAGGCGACCTTCACGGCCGTGCGAGGCTAGCTGGCCCCGCCGCCGAGCCGGTGGCTCGTGACGCTCTCCTTGGCCACCCACACGGGCGAGCCCTGATTGGAGTCGCAGACCAGGAAATAGGTCGTACCCCAGCCGAGCAGGCCCTCG
>JACCUC010000169.1 GCA_013812065.1 Thermoleophilaceae bacterium
CGGCCCGAGGCCCGGAGGCGACGGCCCGGCGCCCTCCCGAGGTCGTGCGTGCGCGACGGACGCAGGGGGCGCCCTACATCGAGCTCCGGCGGATCCGCGCGGTGTCGCGCTGATCGGCAGCGAGCAGCGGGCGCGCGACGGCAAGCTGACACGAGCGCAGCGGCGAGCGCTTGCCCTGCTGGGGCTACCGACCTTCGGGCTGGCACTAGCCGCGACGATCGTCACGACGTACCTGCCGGTGCTGCTGGCCGAGGTGGCGGGCCCGGCGCTGATCGGCGCGCTGATCGGAACAGAGGGTCTGCTCGCGATCTTCCTGCCCGTTCTGATCGGGTCGTGGTCGGATCGGGTGGACACCCGGTTCGGGCGGCGTATGCCGTTTCTGCTGGCGGGCGCCCCGCTGGCGGTCGTGGCGTTGATCCTCATGCCGCTCTTCGGATCCCTGCTGGCCATCGCGCTCCTGCTCTTCTGCTTCTTCATCGGCTACTTCACCTACTACGCGCCGTACCGCGCGCTGTATCCGGACCTCGTCAGCGACGACCTGCGCGGCCGCTCGCAGAGCTTCCAGGCGACGTGGCGCTCGGCGGGGCTCGGCCTCGCCCTGGTCGGCGGCGGCGTGCTGCTGGGCATCTGGCGACCGCTGCCCTTTCTGATCGCGGCGGTCGTGCTGTCCGTGGTGACGGTCGTGTTCTTTCTCGGGGTCGAGGAACCGCCCGCTGCCGAGGAGGACGGTCAGGGCGCCCAAGGCCTGCGCGCGAGCCTCGAGCGGGTGCGCAGCCTGGTGCGCGACCAGCCCGCCCTGCGGTGGTTTATGGTCGCCAACGCGCTGTGGGAGTTGTCGATCGCGGCGCTGAAGACCTTCGCCGTGCTCTACATCACCGTCGGACTGGGGCGCTCGGCGGGCTTCGCCTCGGCGGTGCTCGCCTTCGTCGCGGTGGCGGTGCTGGCAGCCGCGGTGACGGGCGGCAAGCTCGCCGATCGCTTCGGGCACCTGCGGGTGGTGCGTACGACGCTGTGGGTCTACGGCCTCGGCTCGCTGCTGTTCCTGTTCACGAGCTCGCTGTGGGTGGTTCCGGCGGTGTTCGGGGTCGCCTTCGCCGCCGGCATCCTGCTGACGTTGCCGTACTCGCTCATGATGGGCCTCATGCCCTCGGAGAGCCACGGCGCGGCCGCCGGTCTGTACGGGTTCAGCCGCGGCGCCGGCGTGGTTCTCGGTCCCGTGCTCGCCGGCGTGGCCATCGAGCTCACCCAGCCCGTGTTTCAGGCCACCCAGGGCTACGCCTCGGTCTTTGGCGTGGTATCGGCGGTTATCCTTCTCAGCATCCCGTTCGTCCGCAGGATCGACTCCGAGGCGGTCGAGGGAGCCGCTGCCTGATCCTCAATCCGAAGGCACGGTGGGGCGTTCGGACCGCTGACTCATCAGCGCTGGTTCGTCGCTACGGACTTGTCGTGAGGGGCGCGTCCGCGCCGAGGCGCCGTCCCCTTCTGGCTCGCGGTCGTGCGAGCGCAGATAGTTGACGACGGTGACGACGACGGCGGTGAGGGGGACCGCCAGGACGGCACCGAGTAGTCCGGCCAGCACTCCGCCGGCGGTCACGGCCAGCAGGGTCGCCAGCGGGTGCAAGCGGACCCGGCGCCCGACGATCAGCGGATAGAGCAGATTGCCCTCGATCTGCTGGATGAGCACGATCGCGCCGACGATCAGCAGCGCGTCGACGAGCCCTCCGGAGACGAGCGCCACCAGCGCGGCGAGGAGCCCCGCGGTGACCGCGCCCACGTAGGGGACGAAGGCGGCGAAGAACGTGATCACCGCGAGCGGGAGCACGAGCGGCACTCCGATCATCAGCAGCGCGACCGCGACCAGCACGGAGTCGGCGAGGGCTACGAACGCCAGGCCCTGGATGTAGCGCTGAAGCACCTGCCAGCAGCGGTGGCCGATCTCGCGGACGTCCCCCTGGCGCCGCTCGGGGAACAGCCCACAGAAGCCCGCGAAGAAGCCGCGCCCGTCCTTGAGGAAGAAGAAAACCGCGAACAGGGCGATGACCGCGCCGATCAGCAGCTCCAAGACGATCTGGGCGATCCCGAAGAAGCCCCCGGTGAGCTCTCGGAGCTGCGCCTGGAGCGTGTTCAAGGCGTCGCCGAGGGCCGAGCGCAGGGCCGCCTGCGTGACGGGCAACACGCTCGCGAGATAGCGCTCGACACGCTCGAGACCCTGCTGGACGTTGAAGTCGAGACTGCCGAACTGCTCGATCACCGAGGGGAGGATCAGTGCCCCGACTCCCCCGCTCAGCGCCAGCGCGCCGATCAGGGTCAGCACGGTGGCCGCCCACGAGGGCAGGCCCCGGCGGCGCAGCCAGCCGGCCGGCGAGTCGAGCACCGCCGTGACGAACAGCGCCACCAGGACGGGCAGCACGACGAGACCGAGCCGGGTCAACGCAAAGATCGCGACCCCTGCCGCGGCGGCAACCAGCAGCAGCTGCCACGCGTACCCGGCGGCCTTTCGGAGCGTGCGCGGGGTCAGGTCGCTGGTCCCCGTTTCAGAGGGCGTGGCAATGCGATCCCTCATCGGCTCAGGCTAGCCAGGGCGGGGGCAGGTGGCTCGCGCGGCGTCGCTCCGACTGCTGGTCGAGCGACGACAGGTAAGAGGTCGGACGTTCCCCGCGAGTCGAGCAGGTGTGATCACCGAGCGCGAGTGATTGTGCCTGGCGACCGGGCTCTCCGCGAGTCAGCGCGAAGAGTCGGGTGGCGGCGCCTCCCCCAAGAGCCAAAGCGCCTCGTCCGCCACCGGCTCGTCGACAAGAACCTCGTAGTGGTCGGCCTCCATCCGTCCTGTCGACGAGAAGTCGCGCCGGCCTCCGGACGCCGTGTGGAACGCGAAGCCCGAGACGGCGCCCAGGATCAGCCCGAGCACCATGCCGTAGACGAGGAGGACGAGACCCGCGGTCGCGGTCGCGAACAGGCCGAGCAGAACGCCGGTCAGGCCGCCGACGACCGCACCCTGCCCTGCGCCTTCGGCCGCGGCTCGCGCGACGGTCCGGCGACCGGTCACCTGTTCGACGAAGCGCAGCCCCTGCGCAGCGATCGCCGTCTGCTCGACGGGAAAGCCGCGGTCCGAGAGGTGGTCGACCGTACGCTCGGCCTCGCGATAGCGGCCGTACGAGGCGATCACGCGTCGGCTCGAGTGGAGCTGGGATGGCCCAGGGTTGACGCTCATGTCAACGCTCGGTCCGCGCTCGCTGACCCCCGAAACCGACTGGGTCGTTCGGGACTCGCTCGGCTCGGTCAACCACCGCTGCGCCGCGGCTCGGCTTCCGGCGGAAGTCGCATTCGCAGGATCGCACGCGCCTCAGCCGCTTCGGCCTCGGTCACCCCGACGAGGCCGCCCGCGTCGACGAGCGCGGCGCGTCGGTCGACGAGAAGCTCGAGGAAGCGGCGCAGGGCCGGGCGCCGGAGTGAGTCGAGGCTGACGGAGACCCGCAACAGCGCGGACGGGGAGTAGCGCTCGGTCTGAACGCTCTCGGTCGACGGTACGACACAACCTCGCCCCCTGTCGATGGCCACCAACCTCTCTCGCGGTACTGCGCGCGCCGCCTCGCGAAAGCCGAGCGCACCGAGCCCGAGGCTGTCTCCCTGGAACGCCTGCTCGAAGAGGTCGGGTGCCGTGCGGCCGTAATCGCGGCGTAGGCGATCGCCTCTGAGGATGGTCGTCCGTATAAGGTCGAACTCGCCCGTTCCGACCGGCGGGCCGAACACCCTGACCGGCAGGCGGGGCAAGCTCGCGCGGAGATCGGCGTAGGTTTCGATCGGTGATCGAAACCGAAGCATTCGCCGAAGCTGAGCCGTGCTGAGACAGGCAAGGCGGAGGCCATCGCTGCGGGCAAAGGCCACGGCGGCGTGGGCGAGAGGGAGCTCGCGGCCGAGCACGCCGCGCTTGAGGCATCCTCGCCGCTCCTCGTCGGTGATGGCTCGGGTGGTGACGACGGCGTCAAGGCGCGGATCGGCGCGACAGAATCGGCCGAAGGCCTCGGCGGCGTCGGCCGGGCTGGCCTGAATCCTCCCGCGGCGATCCGCTTGCTCGAATGGGCCTGCGGCCCCGCGTAGAAGAGGCAGGGCGAGGCGATCGCTCTCGATGACCAGCACCGCCCGGGGCGGGCGTCGCTCCGGCGCCTCCTCGCCGCAGCCGACTAGCAGGGCGGTCCCGATCAGGACGAGGAGGCTCGGTAGACGCATGCTGGGGCAGGGCGACGTCTCGTGGCTCCGGGTTCCGGCGCGTGTCGAGAGTCCGGGCAGCACACTACGCATCGCACGGCGCGGACCGGCGCGACCGCTACCCGCGGGAGTCCAGTCGGTCAGCACCCGGACATTCCTCGCCCGGTTTTTAGCGGTGGTTGAACAAGCGGGGACAACCTCGATCACATGGAGATCGAACGTCTTGTCAGCCTTGATCCGCGGCGACTGCGTCGCTCCGGACGGGGCGGGGGACAGAACCGACCTTCTCAGCGCTGGGTGCGCGAGGTCGAGGCGGAAGCCCGTATCGATTCGCTCACCGAGCTTCTCAACCGCCGAGCGGTTCAGGAGGCCTTCGAGCGAGAAGCTGGGCGCGCCCCGTCGTTCCGCGCGCCACGCTCTGCATCGCGCTACTCGACTTCGACGAGGCACGGCGTTCAACACCGCGTACGGCCACACGGCGGGCGACGAGCTTCTGCGGCACTACGCCCACGTTCGGCGACGGTCCGTTCGTCTTGAGGGGCCAGCTCGCACATACCGGTGGCAACGAGTTCGCTGCCCTGCTTCCCGGCTGCTGTTCGAGCGAGCCGCGCACGATCATCGCTCGACTGGCCGAGGCGACGCCCTGCGGTCAGACGGTGTCATGGGGGTGACCGCCTACCGGACCGGGGAGGTTCCCGAGGAAGCGTGGGCCCGCGCGCTGCCCGTGGTGGCGCGGCTCTGCACCGACGACGCCGCACGAGGACCGGCCTGAACTCTCGAGAGCTGCTGTCGGGCGACGCGGTGCCGACGCCGTGGACAGCGTGACCGGATGCGCGCGGCGGCTGCGAACCGGGCGCTGGCTGCCCGCGATCGAAGGCCCTCGCCACGACATCGGTCTGAACTGGGCCGAACGAGATATCGCACCCAAACACGATGATCCTTCGAAGGAGGTCTGGACTCACATGACCGCAGATCACCCTCAGCAGCCCACTCCCGAGGAGCCGCCGCGTCCGCGCCGCGCCCGCGCCGCCGTGGTGCTCGCCGTGGTCGTCGCGGCCGGCCTCGGCGTGGTCGCCGGAGCGCTTCTCCTTAACGAGCGAGACGAAGAGCGTGAGGTCACGCGCTTGCCCATCCTGGATACGACGCTGCAGCGCATCGTCGCCGGCCCCGACTCGTTTCTTCGGTGACGAGGTGTTGTTCGGGGGGCAGGTGCGGGAGATCCTGTCTCCACGAGCGTTCACCGTCGGCCAGTTCGGGTTCTTCGGACCCGATCTGCTCCTGGTCTCGGAGACTCCGCTCGCCGCGCCGAGCGGACGTTCGAGCGCGCGACCGATTCTGGAGGGAGATGCCGTCACCGTGGCGGGGGAGGTCCAAAGGTTCGATTTTGCCGCTTTCGACCGCGATGTGGCCAGGAGTTCGATTCCTTCGTGGGTGACGATCTCGGCGAGCGCGAGGGTGACCCCGCCGTGCGAGCCGACTCGGTCGTGGTCAACTCGCGCACTACCGTGGTCGCCGAGGGTGTGACCGCGGAGGAGGTCGACGAGCGCCCGAACGCGTTCTATGGGAAGGTCGTGTCGGTGACGGGCGAGATAACCGACGTGCTCGAATCCGGGGCGCTGATCGTCGAGAACCGACTCGTGGCGCTCACGGCGGACTTCGGCCAGCGCCGCCCGCGCGAAGGCGAACGCGTTCGGATCGTCGGGCCGGTCCGGCCCTTCGATCCAGATCAGCTTCGTCAGGGGGGACGAGGCTCGCCCGACGACGAGGTCTTCGGCGACTTCGCCAACCGTCCCGCCGTCGTCGCCCAGTCGATCGAGAATGCGAGATAGCGACCGGCCGTCCCCCGGACGCGCGCTGGCCGGCGCTCGCATCGGGCCGCTCGCCGTTCGCCTTCTGGAGGCCGATCCGAGCCTGCTCGACGGCCTCGACGAGGAGGCGGCGGCTGAGGCCAGAGCGAAGGTCACGGCGGCCGTGCGCACCGTGAAGCCCGGTGAGTGGGCTCCCAAGGCCGACGAGTTCGGGAGCCGCGGCGGCTTTGGTCTGCTCGTCCTCCGAGGCTTCATCGCTCGTCGCGTGGCCCTGGTCGACCGCGGCTGCGTGGAGCTGCTCGGGGAGGAGAGCCTGCTCCAGCCGTGGGTCGACGACGGCGAGTTCGCCGTGATGCCGTTCGGGTGCTCCTTCACCGTCCTCGAGCGGACCGAGATCGCCGTGCTCGACGAAACCGTCGCCGCGAGCCTCTCTCCCTGGCCACTGGTCGCCCGGAACCTGATGACCAGAGCGCTCGAGCGCTCGCGTCATCTCGCCGGCCACCTCACGCTGACGCAGTTCCCTCGCGTAGAGACGAGGCTGCTCGTCCTCCTGTGGCACCTCGGGGAGCGGTTCGGGCGCATGACGCCCGAAGGCGTGAAGGTACGGCTGCCCCTGTCACATCGGTTGCTTGGAGAGATGATCGCGGCGCGCCGCCCCTCGGTGACGACCGCTCTCGGCAGACTCGAGGAACAAGGGCTCGTGGTCAGCTACAAGCGAGGCGAGTGGCGGTTGTGCGGCGGTCGCCCTCCCGAGATGCTCGATGCTCCGCGAGAGTCGCTGTTCGCTCCTGCGTAACCCGCGCTCCCAGCACGGACTTCGCGCCCTCTGCTCTGCGCGCAGCGATCGCGCAGCCAGAGCATCGGCTCGGGGAGCCGGTCGGCGGGGGCGAGCTCCTTCCTCTGGTACGAGTACTCGAGGCCGAAGTGGCGCACGCTGCGGCGGGCGGTCCGTCCGCGC
>JACCUC010000190.1 GCA_013812065.1 Thermoleophilaceae bacterium
GCGACGCTCGTCGAGCTCCCCCGCCAACGCGCGGTAGCGCTCGCCGATCGCGTGCTCGTCGATCACACCCCAGCAGTTCTACATAACCGGGACGATCCCTTCAGCTTGTTCTGTTACGAGTCCTTAGCGGGGCAGCCGGCGCGGAGTGCTCAAAGGGCGCGCACGAGCGCGACCACGCCCAGGATCACCACAACCGTGACCGCTACGTAGAGCAGAAAGCGAAACGCCTCACGCTCGGAGCGCAGCGGGTTCAGCACGGCGCTCGCCGCGACCTAGATGGCTGATTCCACGACCACACCCATCGGGATGACGCGCCGCTTCGCTGGACGTTTGTCCTCGGCCTCGACGATGCCACCGGCATCGCCTTCGGCCTGCGTCCGCGGCCCAGGCACCGAAGGTGCCGGTCGGCGAAGCCGCGCTTTGGCGCGCCCCCGGACGCACGCGGCCGTGGGATCAACCATCTAGCGGCCAATAGCGGCCCGGCGGACTTCACCGTGGAGGCCCGGCCGGCGGGGGGACCGTGGCGGCCGTACCGGGACCCGAGCTGCTGCTGCTCGCCCGCGCCAGGTAGTCGACGAGCGTGTCGATCTCGGCCCTCGAGAGCTGGCTGGAGTAGTTCGCCGGCATGCCGTCGGCGCGGAACCCCGGCACGACGAGTGCCTTTGGGTCGACGATCGATTGGCGTACGTAGGCCTCGAGGGAGAGGCGCGGATTGCGCTTGTCGTAGACCTCGGCCAGGCCGTCGAGCGACGGACCGGTCGCTGCCGCAGCGCCCGCGTCCTCGAGTGTGTGGCAGCCCGCGCATCCGTATGTCGTGAAGACCTGGCGTCCCGGCTCGGGCGCCGCGGCGGCGAGCGCCTGCCGTCGCGCGCCGATCCAGCTCGCGAACCGGTCGCCTTCCATCACGTGCACCTGCTGGCGCATCGTCGAGTGGCCAAGGCCGCACAGCTCCGCACAGACCACGTCGTAGTCGCCCGCGCGGCTCGGGACGGTCTGGGTGCGGGTGACGATGCCCGGCACCGTGTCCTGCTTGATCCGGAACTCGGGGATCCAGAACGAGTGGACGACGTCGTCGGTCTTGATCCGGAACTGCACCGGCCGGTCCTTGGGCAGATAGAGCTCGTTGGACCGGACTGACTGGCCGCCCGGCTGTGGATACTCGAAGCGCCAGGCGAACTGACCGGCGCGGACGTTGACGAGCATGGTGTCGGGACGCGGGTCCTCCTGATCGTCGAGCACGACCCAGGCGTACACCGCGAGCGCCGTGACCAGCACGGTCGGGATGGCGATCCAGGCGATCTCGAGCCGCGCGTTGCCGTGGATCGGGTCGCCGTCGCGATCATCGCCCGGGCGAGCCCGGAACCTGACCACCGAGTAGACCACCACGGTCATGACCAGGACGAAGATCGGCACGGACACGATGAGGAGCACGTCGTAGAGAAGGTCGACGTCGTCGGCCGACGTCGAGGCCTGCTCGGGGAACCAGTCGATGACCAGGCTGATCGCCGTGATGATCACCGACAGCACCACCGCGAGCACGGTCACCTGGATCAGAGACCTACGCATTCGCTGGGCTTCCTGCGTTCCCCGGCACGGGCGACAGTCTAAAGCGACCGCCGAGCGGCGAGCGCCCGCTGCGGTCGGCGGTCTGCCCGCTCAGGTAGCTTTCCGGCCGGTGAGCCCCTTCTTCTTCGCCGCGCTCCTGTTTGCCCTGTGGGCGGTTGTGCTGACCGTCGTCGGCCTGCGTCACCCGGCCTTCCCGGGCGGAGAGGGCGGCGCCAGGATCATCGCCGCCCTCTCGTTCGTGCTCGCCGGCGCGGGGATCGCCGCCGCGATCGTCACGGGCGTGGAGGAGGAGCACAAGAAGGAGTCCGAGGCGCGCGCCGAGGAGCCCGAGGCCGCTCCGCCAGGGCCACGGCCGATCCGCGTCGAGGTCGACCCCCGGGGAGAGCTCCGGTTCGAGCGCGAGCGCCTCGAGGCCACGGCCGGGACGCAGACCGTCGAGCTGACCAACAGCGCGCCGCTTCCCCACAACATCGGAGTCGTCGGCCAGGGCCTCGACGTCGTCGGACCCACCGTGCCGCGGGGCGGCACGTCCCGCGTGAGCGTGCCACTGCTCCCCGGACGCTACACGTTCTACTGCTCGGTCCTCGGGCACCGTGAGGGTGGCATGGAGGGCACCCTCGTCGTTCGATGACCGCGACCGGAGCGTGTCGCGGGCCGAGGGGATCCAGACGCCGAGCTGCGCTGCTCCTCCTCGTGCTGGTCGCCGTGGCCGGACTGGCCGCGGGCTGTGGCCGCGACGGCGCGCCCGACGTCGCAAACGGCAAGCGCCTGTTCACCGGCGAGGGGAAGTGCGGTAGCTGTCACATCCTCGCCCGCGCCGGCACGGGCGGGAAGATCGGGCCGAACCTCGACCAGGCGTTCCTCGCCTCTCGCCTCGACGGGCTCGGAGAGCAGACCGTCCAGGACATCGTTCAGGGTCAGATCGAGAACGTTCGCCGCGGGAGCCTCATGCCCGAGGACCTCGTGGTCGGCGAGGACGCCCGCGACGTCGCTGCCTACGTCGCCCGGGCCGCGGGCAGGCCGGGCGAGGATCCCGGCGGCACGGTGCCCGGCAACCCGCTCGCCGAGCCCGGCCAGGAGGGCAAGCGGATCTTCAACGCCGCGGGGTGCGCGAGCTGCCACGCCCTATCCGACGCGGGCACCTCGGCGGCCGTCGGCCCGAGCCTCGACGACGTCGCACGGGGATCGGGGGGCGGGCTGCCACCCCGCGACTGGCTGCGGCAGTCGATCGTCGACCCCAACGCCATCCTCGCCGGGGGGTACCCCCGCGACCTCATGCCGGACGACTACGGGCGGCGGTTGAATCCCCGCCAGGTCGAGGCGCTCGTCGACTACCTGACGCGCGTGGGCAACCGCTGACCGGGTAACGGGGAGTAATGGCTCGAGATGCGGAGGTGCTCGTGGTCGCCAACCTCGGCCCGGCGTCCGACGAGCTGCTCGAGGCCCTGCGCAGGCGGACGGCCGAAGGGCCCGCCCGCTTCAACCTCGTCATCCCCGCCACGCCCCACATCCCCGGTGTGCCTGACGCCGCCGCGCCCGGCATCGTCGAGGGCGAGCAGCAGGCCGAGAACTACCTCGAGGAGGCCCTCGAGAAGCTGCGCTCGGCCGGCCTCGAGGTCGACGGCAACGTCGGCGACGCCGAGCCGCTCGCGTCGATCGAGGACGCGACCAACCTCGGCCACTTCGACGAGATCATCATCTCCGGGCGGTCGGGGCCGGTGTCGCGCACGCTGAGGACGGACCTCGCGAGCAAGGCCAAGCACGCGACGGGCCTGCCGGTCCGCTACACTGAGGAACTGGTCTGAGAGTCCCCGTCGCTCAGAGGATTCCCTGCGACGACAGCAGGTAGAGCGACGAGAACACGAAGACCCACGCGATGTCGACGAAGTGCCAGTAGATGCCGGGCACCTCGACCCCGCGGTGCTCCTCTCGGCTGAAGTGGCCGCGGAAGGCACGTACGGTGGCGAAGCTGAGCAGTAGGAGCCCGACGGCGACGTGGGCGCCGTGCAGTCCGGTGAGACCGTAGAAGATTGTCCCCTGAGCGCTGTCGGCGGGTCCGAAGCTGAGGAAGACGTACTCGTTGATCTGTACGCCGAGGAAGGTCGCTCCGAGCAGGAGGGTCGTGAGCAGCCCGAGCTTGAGGCCGAGCCGGTTGCCCCGGCGCGCCGACTCGAGCGCCCAGTGCATCGTCCCGCTCGAGGAGAAGAGGATGAAGCTGTTGGCGATGCCCGTCTCGATCGGAAGCTGATCGCCCTCGGCGGGCCAGGGTGCGTCGAGGACCACGCGAATGAAGAAGTACGCCGTGAAGAACGCGGCGAACAGCATGATCTCCGAGATGATGAAGAGCAACATCCCGAGCAGCTGGGGGTCGACTCGCGACGACCGGTTGGCCTCGGGCGGCCCGTGGTGCTCGTGCTCGGCCTCGTGCGCCGGGGCCGCGCCGGCGGGAAGGGCGGCGGACTCCATCAGGCCCGCACGGCCTCCTCCGCCACCACGTGCTCGACCGGCTTGGCGGTCGCCGAGCGCACGCGCTCCACGAGGTCGGTGCGCAGCCACCCGGAGCGCGTCTGAGGGAAGGTCGAGATCACGATCTCGTCGACGGCGTAGTACTGGAGCGCGTTCTGGATCGCCGTGAAGGGATCCGGGTCCATGGTCTGGCCGACGACCTCGAGGCCGGCGCCGTGCAGGCGCTCGAGCGTCTGCTCGAGTCGCTCGTGGGCCTGCTCTCGGTGGTCCTCTGTCTGCGGACAGATCAGGATGAAGCGGTGGCGGCCGCCCTCGGACTTCGCCTTGAGGGCCTCGAGCAGGCTCTCCCCGCCGGCGGTCTCGTTGGCGACGACGAGCGTCGAGGTCAGGTCGTTGCGCCCTTCGGACTCGAGGTCGACGACGACGTGCTCGACCGGCAATCCGATGTCACGCTCGACGCGATCGACGAGGTCGCGCTGGAGCCAGCCCGAGCGTGTCTCGGGGTGAGTGGAGATGATCAGCTGGTCGACGCGCTCGGCCTCGACGGCGTCCTCGATGGCCGTGTAGGGGTCGGGATCGACCACCGCGCCGTCGGCCTCGAGGCCGGCCTCGCGCAGGTCCGCGAGGGTCAGGCTGAGCCGGTTGCGCGCGGCGGCGAGCACGGAGTCCTCGTAGATGACGTTGCCGTGCTTGGGCCGGTTCTGGGGGCAGATCACGCGGATCGAGGCCCGGCCGTCGCCGGCGTGGCGCCGCACCGCGTCGATCAGCTCCGAGCCGCCCACCGTCTCGTTGGCGACGACGAGGATCCGCCGCGCACCGTCGTCGGTCACGGGGTCGTCGCCCCCACCCGCTCTCCACGCTGCGGCGCGATCTTCTCGGGCCGCTCCTCGAAGGTGCCGTGCACCGCGCCGGGGACGCCGTACTCGTACGGGCCGCCGACCACGGTCGGGATGCGGTCGAAGTTGAAGAGCGGGGGCGGCGAGGAGACCTGCCACTCGAGCGTGTGAGCGCGCCAGGGGTTGGCGTCGGCCTGAGAGCCGCGACGCCAGCTCATGATCATGTTGAACAGGAAGACCAGGAACGAGAGCCCGAAGAAGAAGGACGACACCGAGATGACCGCGTTGAGCGTTGCGAACTGCTCGGCGTAGTCGGCCACCCGCCGCGGCATGCCGTCGATGCCGACAAGGTGCATGGGGCCGAAGGTCAGGTTGAAGAACACGAACGAGAGCCAGAAGTGGATCTTGCCGAGCCGCTCGTTGTACATTCGGCCGGTCATCTTCGGGAACCAGTGGTAGATCCCGGCGAAGATCGTGAACACGCTGCCGCCGAACAGCACGTAGTGGATGTGGGCGACCACGAAGTAGGTGTCGGAGACGTGGACCACCACCGGGATGACGGCGAGCATGATGCCGCTGATCCCGCCGAGGACGAACATCGTGATGAAGCCGAGGGCGAACAGCAGCGGCGTTCGCAGGTGGATGACGCCGCGCCACAGGGTGGCGAGCCACGAGAAGATCTTGATCCCGGTCGGGACGGCGATCAGCATCGTCGTGAGCATCATCGGCACGCGCAGCCACGTGGCCATGCCCGACACGAACATGTGATGGGCCCAGACCGTGAAGCCGAGCAGCACGATGGCCATGAGCGAGAACGCCATCATCCGGTAGCCGAAGACCGGCTTGCGCGCGTGCGTGGATACGATCTCGCTGACGATCCCGAACCCGGGCAGCATCATGATGTAGACCGCGGGATGGGAGTAGAACCAGAAGACGTGCTGGTACATGAGCACGTCGCCGCCGTTGCCCTCGTTGAAGAAGTTCATCCCGAGCGCGCGGTCGAGGAGCACGAAGAACTGCGAGCCGGCGATGAACGGCGTGGCGATGACCACGAGCAGCGAGGTCGTGAAGTTGGCCCAGACGAGCAGGGGCATGCGGAAGAAGGTCAGCCCCGGCGCCCGCATCGTGATGATCGTCACCAGGAAGTTGAGCGCCGTCGCGATCGAGGATGCGCCCGCGAACTGGACTCCGATCGTGAAGAAGTTCTGCCCGAGCGGGGTCTCGGTCGAGAGCGGCGCGTACGCCGTCCAGCCGGTCGCGAAGGCCCCCCCCGGGGCGAAGAAGGAGGCCGCCATCATCACGCCCGCGACCGGAAGCATCCAGTAGGAGAGGGCGTTGAGGCGCGGGAACGCCATGTCCGGCGCGCCGATCATCAACGGGATGACGTAGTTCGCGATCCCCGAGAAGGCGGGGATCACGAACAGGAAGATCATCAGCGAGGCGTGCACCGAGAACAGGCCGTTGTAGGTGTTGGCGTCGACGAGCTGGGACCCGGGCGCGGCCAGCTCCGCGCGGACGACCATCGCCATCAGCCCGCCGAGGATGAAGAACACGAACGTGGTGACGATGTACTGGATGCCGATCACCTTGTGATCGGTGTTGACGCGGAAGTAGTCGTGCCACGTGCGGGCCCCGTGGCCGGAGTGATCCTCGGGGACGGTCGGTGCGCCGGAGCCCCAGCGGAACCAGTAGTCGAAGCAGCCGATGCCCATCAGGAAGGCCATCGGGACGACGAGCAGGGAGGTCGTGGTAATCGCCTCGCCGTCGATCGCCGGCTCGATGCCCTGGAGGGCCCGGACGCCGGTGACGAGGCCGGCGCCGAACAGGAAGCCGATCGGCAGCGAGAGCGCCGCTCGCCACCATCCCGGTCCGGTCAGCTTGGCGGCCAGTGTCATTCGCCTGTCCTCCTCATGGTGCCGGCAATTCTACGGCGCCGCCGCGCGGATCGGGATTTTCCCGCTGGGAGGCTTGCGCTCCGGACGGGCGCGGCGCCAGAGTCCCCCGCGACTGCGCCGTCCAGTCTACCTCGGCGAACCGCGGAACGCCGGAGATCACGAGGACCGAGTCAGGCGGCGAGCGACCGGGCCACCGCGCGATCCTCGCCTGAGGCCGGACCGCCGCTCACCCCGCTGTCGCCGCTGCGCAGGGCGGAGGGCGCCGCGCCGTGGTGGCGCCGGAAGGCCTTGGCGAACTGTGCCGGCTGGCGGTAGCCGACGGTCATCGCCACCGCGCGCACGGGTGCGGAGCCGGCGCTCAGGAGGTCGAGCGCGTGGCGCATGCGGACCGCGGCGAGCTGCGCTCGGAAGCTCGTTCCTCCGGCCTCGGCGAAGGCACGCTGGAGCTGACGCCGCGAGGTGGCGATGCGCCGGGCCACGTCCTCGAGCTCGAGGTCGAGGTCGTACTCGCGCTCGATGATCTGGACTGCCTCCTCGTAGAGGTCGTGGCGGCGGGCGATCGTGGTCGGGCGGTTGGCCACGTTGGTGATACGCACGGGCCGAGCGGGCGGATCGCTTCAGCGTCGGATCCCATCAGCCGGCGGGTGCCCGTCCGGACGCTCGAGCGCTCGCTCGCCTGCCCGAGGGATGCGGTACGTCGAGCGATTACCGGTGCTCGTGCGGCAGCGCGGCCATCTCCTCGCGCGCCGAGCGGATCCATAGCACCACGGCGACGATCCAGGTCACCATGCCGAGCAGGAAGGCGACGAAGTTGAGGAGAACGCCCACGAGGGCGAGGGCGATGCCCCCCGCGACCATTATCGGGAGGTAGGTCGGGCCCGGGAGGTGGATGTCCTCCGAGGCGGCGGGCGGCGCCTGCGCGCGCAGGCTGCTCTGCTCCGGGGCCGGCTCGGCCACGGTCAGCTGTAGACGAGCGCTGCGACGAACGCGCCGGCGAAGACGAGCAGCGAGATCGCACCGGCGATCAGTCCGGTGCGCAGGTTCTTGAGGGCGAGGCGACGGTCCATGACCGTGGGCAGTCTAACCTCGCCGGCGCCACCGAGCCCTCAGAGCCGCGCGTCAACCACCGTGGCCGCGAACAGCACCGCCAGGTAGGTCAACGAGAAGAGGTAGACCCGCAGCGCCGAGGGGCGATCGGCGCGCCGGCGTAGCCGCTCGGCGAGCACGACGAACGCTGCTCCCAGGATCGCCGCCGCGACCAGGTACACCGACCCGAAACCGAGCGCGGGCACGAGCAACGGCAGGAGGGTCCAGGCGAGCAGGATCACCGTGTAGAGGAGTACGTGCCAGCGGGTCTCGCCCTCGCCGCGGACCACCGGCAGCATCGGAACCCCGGCGCGGGCGTACTCGTCCTTCATCAGCAGCGACAGTGCCCAGAAGTGGGGCGGTGTCCAGAAGAAGACGACGGCGAACAGGTAGATCGCCTCGGCTCCGATCGACCCCGTGGTGGCCGCCCAGGCCACGAGCGGGGGAACCGCACCAGCCGCGCCTCCGATCACGATGTTCTGGGGGGTGCGGCGCTTGAGCCACAGGGTGTAGACCCCGACGTAGCCGATGAGGCCCCCGAGGGCGAGGGTCGCGGCGAGCGTGTTGACGGTCAGCGCCAGCAGGGCGAACGAGGCCGCCCCGAGCGCCACGCCGTAGGCCAGGGCGGCGCGCCCGGGAATCCGGCCCGAGGGGACCGGCCGGTCGCTCGTCCGGGACATCACAGCGTCGATGTCGCGATCGAGGTAATGGTTGATCGCCCCGGCCCCCCCGGCCGACAGGGCGCCGCCCACGCACGTGAGCACGATCAGCCCGAGGGAGGGATCGCCGGCCACGATCATCGTCGTCACCGTCGTGAAGAGCAGGAGCGACTGGACCTTGGGCTTGGTGAGCGCGAGCAGGTCGGCCCCGAGCACGCGCGCGCGGCCGGGTCGCGCGGTCGGCGCCGCTCCTCCTGCGCTGGTGACCGCCGCGGGGGCCTCCATCATGCGGGCACCGGCTCGCCGGCGGGCCGGTGCCCGCTGCGATCGTCCCCTGTGGTCTCGGTCCTACCGGCTCGGGCGGGACTCAGCTCGAGCGCCAGCCCGGTCACGGACATCCAGAGCAGGGTGGCGACCGTGAGGTGGGCGAGGATCAGGAGCTCGAGCTGATCGGAGATCCACACGTTGAGCGCGCCGAGCAGGATCTGGAGCAGAAGCAGGCCAATCGACCCGGCGGCCAGGCGCGCCTCGCGCCCCCGCGGGCGCCGTCGGAGCGTCAAGATCGCCAGGGCGAGCACGAGCGCCGCGGCCAGGTACATGAAGCCCCTGTGGGTGAGGTGCACGTCGGCGAGGCTCGACTGCCCGAACGGCATGAAGCCGCCGTTGCAGGCCGGGAAGTCGGTGCCGCAGGCGTAGTGGGCGCCCGCGCTCTCGCCCCGGTCGGAGCGGCCGTACTTCTCGGTGCCGGCCATGTATCCGCCCGCCACGATCGTGCACAGGATCGCGGCCGAGGCGGCAAGGCTGAGCCACCGCAGGCCGCGTTCCCTGCCGGCCGGGCTGCCGCCGGGCCCGCCACCGTGGCCGCGTTGGGGCCGCACTCCCCACCACACGTACAAGAGCAGCCCGAGCAGCAGCATCGCGAGCCCGAGGTGCGCGGCTACGAGCGCCGCGTCCAGGTTGCGCTCGACCGTCACCGCGCCGAGCAGTCCCTGCGCGACGACGAGGACGACTGCGGCGAAGGTCGCCCACACGACGCCGCGGTGCGAGCCGCGCAGCCGCCGCCGGGCCACCACGGCGAGCGCGATCATCAGCAGCCCGACGGCCGAGGCAAGCGCACGGTGGCTGTACTCGATCACCGCGTTCAGCTCGAGGCCGGGCAGGAGGTCGCCGCGGCAGAGGGGCCAGCCCTGCAGGCCGCTACCCGCGGGTCCGCACCCGAGCCCCGAGTCCGACAGGCGCACGACGCCCCCGACGACGACGAGCGCGAAGGTCGCCCCGAGGGTGACGAGCACGAGCCGGCGCAGACCCGCGCTCGGCCCCTTCCGCGTCAAGTCACGCTTCTCCGCGGTCATCTAGGTCGCGCGCGAGGCCACGGGTTGAGCGACCGAGCCCGCCGGACGAGCCTCTCGCTCGAGGATCTCGCGGCGGATGTCCTTCATCGGCTCGACCGAGATCACCCGCGGGACGACGTCGAAGTTGTTCTCGGGCGGCGGCGACTGGGTGAACCACTCGAGCGTGTTTCCCTTCCACGGGTCGTTGCCGGCGCGCTTGCCGCCGCGCAGGCTCAGGCTGACGTTCACGAGCGTGATCATCACCCCGATCCCGAGCATGAACGATCCGATCGTCGAGATCAGGTTGAAGACCTCCCAGCCGGCTTCCTCGGGATACCAGTAGATCCGGCGCGGCATGCCCGACAGCCCGGCCGAGTGCTGGATCAGGAAGGTCAGGTTGAAGCCCACGAACATGACCCAGAACGAGAGCTTCCCGATCCCCTCCGAGAGGAGGCGCCCCGTCATCTTGGGGAACCAGTAGTAGAGGCCGGCGAAGATGCCGAACACCGAACCGCCGAACAGCACGTAGTGGAGGTGGGCGACGATGAAGTAGGTGTCGTGGAGCTGCCAGTCCACCGGGAAGACGGCCATCTGGATGCCGGAGATGCCGCCGATCACGAACAGGCCGATGAAGGCGGCCGCGAAGTACAGCGGCGTCCTGAACATGATCGTCCCCCGCCACAGGGTCGCGAGCCAGTTGAAGATCTTGATCCCGGTCGGGACGGCGATCGCGAACGACGAGAGCATGAAGAAGGCCAGCACCACCGTCGCGGTCGGCGTAGTGAACATGTGGTGGGCCCACACGAGCAGCGCGAGGAACGCGATCGCCGCGGTTGCCCCCGCGATCGCCTTGTAGCCGAAGATCGGCTTGCGGGCGAACACCGGTATGACCTCCGAGATGATCCCAAAGGCGGGCAGGATCATGATGTAGACCTCGGGGTGGCCGAAGAACCAGAACAGGTGCTGCCACAGCAGCGGGTCGCCGCCCTGGCTCTGGTCGAAGAAGCCCGTCCCGAAGTGGCGGTCGGTCAGCAGCAGGGTCACCGCGCCCGCGATCAC
>JACCUC010000193.1 GCA_013812065.1 Thermoleophilaceae bacterium
CCACGGCGTCGAGCGGCGTGCGCCCGGCGAGCGCGACGATGCGCTCGGCGGCAGCCTCGGGGTCGCGCAGGCTCACCGTGAGGGACCAGTCGCCGAGCGCGCTCGACATGGCCTGCCGACGGTCGGAGGCGACAACGACCCCGACTCCGAGGGCGCGGGCCGCGGCCAGGAAGTCGGGAGCTCTGTAGGTGCCCGAGGGCAGTAGCAGGAGGACGCGGGCCACACCGCTATCGTAGGGGGCTCGCGACCGCTCGCAACATGACCATTGCCGGCTCGACATCCCTCCTCGCCGTCACCGACGAGGCGATTCAGAAGATCCTCGGCTTCCGGGAGCAGGCGCCCACGCCCGAGCGCCAGGCCATGTGGATCGAGATCACCGGGATCTCGGGCGGCGAGTGGACGTACAACCTCTCCCTGCGGCCGGCTGACGAGGCCGAACCGGACGACGCCGTGGAGACCCACGGGGAGCTGACGATCGTCGTCCCCGAGCCCGACGTCGAGAAGCTCCGCGGTGTCACCGTCGAGTGGTCGGGCGATCCCTTCGCGGGCGGCCTGAGGCTGGCCGGCCTGGCGAGCCCGAGCCCCGCGGTGGGCGGCGGAGCGCCGGCCGACCTGAGCGGCGACGTCGCCCAGCAGGTGCTGCAGGTGCTCGAGCAGCAGGTCAACCCGGCGATCGCCGCCCACGGGGGCCGCGCCGACCTGGTCGCGGTGGAGGAGGGAGCCGCCTACCTGCGCCTGAGCGGCGGCTGCCAGGGCTGCGGTATGGCGACGGTGACGCTCGGACAGGGCATCGAGGTGCAGATCAAGGAGAACGTCCCCGAGATCCACCAGGTGGTCGACGTGACCGACCACGCATCGGGCACGAACCCCTACTTCGAGTCGGCCAAGAAGTAGCTCGGTGCTCGCGCGCCGCGCGCGAGCACCCGACGATCAAGCCGTTCGAGCTCGTGAGCGCTGCCTGAGTAATTCGTCGCGCCGCGGCGACATCGTGCTCGACCCTTTCGGCGGCTCGGGCTCGACGCTCGTGGCCTGCGGGCTGGCATCTCCCATAGGTGCGCGACTTCCCACTGCCCGAGAGCACCGCTCAGCGACCGCGGGGTCGCCCGCGCCGGCTTGTTTGACACACCTCCCTCCTCGCGTCGACACGCTAGTCTGTGCCTCCTACACCTTGTAGGTAACAAACTTTCCCCGAGTCACCTCTGCCCTTGCCTACACTGACGAAGGACTGGGACCGCCACGTCGAGCACGCCGAGGAGATCGCCCGGGGACCCGGTTTTGCTGCCCTGCGCGACGAGATCCTCGAGCGCGCGGCGCCATTACCGGAAGAGCGCGTCCTCGACGTCGGCTCGGGCACGGGCCTGCTTACCCTCCCGCTCGCTGCGCTCGCCAAGGAGGTATGGGCCCTCGACATCTCGGCCGGCATGGGGAGCTATCTCGACGCCAAGGCGGCGAGCGCAGGGCTCAAGAACATCCGGACGGTCACTGCCTCGGCCACAAGCTTGCCCCTCGTCGACGAGTCTGTCGATCTTGTCGTATCGAACTACTGCCTTCATCACCTCCGGAACGACGACAAGCTCCGGGCGTTGTGGGAGGTCCGGCGAGTCCTCCGGCCGGGGGGCCGCCTCGTTTTCGGGGACATGATGTTCTCGATCGCGGTGGGTGACTCCCGGAGTCGCCGCGTACTCGCCGACAAGGTGCGGGCCATCTTGCGCCGAGGTCCGGCCGGGCTCATTCGGATCGCGAAGAACGCGGTTCGCCTTCTCATCGGCCGGTGGGAGCAGCCCGTGGCGCCGCACTGGTGGGAGCGGTCGCTCCGAGAGACAGGGTTCGTAGAGGTCTCGGTCCGCGCGCTTGTCCACGAGGGGGGCGTCGCGTCAGGTCGCCAGCCGCCCGTTGAGGACCGGTCCGAGCTGACTCTCGGTACACCCTCCAGCCCAGCACGCTGAGGCTCCTCGTAGAGGAAGAAGCTAAGACGCCCGTCCGCCGCAGGGCCTCCTCGATCCGAAAGGCGGCGGAGGAGAGGACGCGCGTGCCAGATGGCCGCCGAGGAGCCGGAGGCCCTGGGCGGCCGATCCGTCGATACCGCTCTCGGGCCCGCGCTCGTCGCCAAAGCGGCGTGGTCATCTTCGCCGTTCTCCTGGTGGTGGTGGTCGTAGTCGGCGCGGGGCTCGCTCTGACGTTCGGCGACGGTAACCCGCCCGCCACTGGTTCGGGGAAGCTCGAGCGCCTCACCATCGGCCGGGGCGCCCGTGGGGCCACGATCGTCCGTCCGGCCGACACCGATCGACCCCTTCCGGGCGTCATCTTTCTCCACGGCTGGCGCCAGACCGAGACGAGCGACTATCGCGCCTGGATCGAGCACCTGGCCCGGCGCGGCAATGCCGTTGTCGTGCCCCGCTACCAGGATTCGCTTCGGACTCCACCGGACCGGGTTCTTGAGAACGCCTTGGCCGGGATTCGGGCCGCCTTCGCGGAGTCGCCTGTCGAGCCCGAGTCGCTCGTGGTCGCCGGGCACTCCGCCGGCGGGCTGATGGCCGCCGACTATGCGGTGGCCGCGGCCTCGAGTCCGGCCCTCCCGGATGCCCGTGCGCTCTTCATCGTCTACCCGGGTGGCGTCATCCGCGGTTTCCCCCGGCCGGTCCCAGCACCCGATCCGAGCGCCTTGCCCACCGATACCCATCTCCTGGTGCTCGCGGGGGCGGAAGACCGCGTGGTTGGTGAGGCGCCGGCCGCCGAGCTCGTCGCCGGCGCGACCCAGATTCCCTCGGACCGGCGTCGCCTCGTGCATGTGACCGACCCGTCTGTCGATGACCACCGCGGCCCCGAGCGGAGGGGCCCGGCGGCGCGGGCCGCTTTCTGGTCTCGACTCGACCAGCTCATCGCAGCGTCCCGCGGCTGACGGTGGCACCACCTACACTGGCCAGGCTGCCGCGGGCACCGACGGGCTTTCGGGAACCGGGCTCAACTGGCGGCTGACTGCCGGATCATCCGACCCGCCATGCTGACCGACGATCTCCGCCTCGAGCGCCGTCGCCGCCAGGTGCAGGCACGCCGGCTTCGCCAGCGCGCGGCTCTAGGTGCAGGGCTGGCGCTAATCGCCGTCCTCGCGGGGGTAGTGGCGCTCGCCCCGAGCGGCGGCACGCCCGGAAAGCGGGGTGAGCAAGGGACGGAGCCACCAGCCGGCCAGCCTTCGCTCAACTCCACCGAGCGAGGCCCCCGGCGCCTCGAACGCCTCGTCGTGGGCCGGGGCGCCCGAGGCGCCCTCGTACTCCGACCCGAGGGCCGCCAGGGTAGTCAGCCCGGCGTCGTCCTCTTTCACGGCTGGCGCGAGGCCGTTCGAGAGTACGAACCCTGGGCGCGTCACCTCGCCCGCCGAGGGAACGTGGTGATCCTTCCGCGCTACCAGGACTTGCGCTCGCGGCCGGATCGCGTTCTGGGCAACGCCCTAGCCGGGATCCGCGCCGCCCTGGCCGAGGCTCCCATCGCTCCAGGCTCCCTGGTCACTGCAGGGCACTCCGCGGGCGGCGCTCTGGCCGCCGACTATGCGGCGACCACTGCGCGCGGAGGCGGGATTCCGCCGGCCGCGGGCATCTTTGCCGTCTATCCCGGCCGAGCGATCCTTGGCTTCCCAGGCGGCGTTCCGGCCGTGGACCCGGGTGGGGTCTCACCGGATACGGCCGTCCTCGTCCTTTCGAGCGCAAACGACCGAGTGGTAGGGCAGGCGCCGGCGCGCGAGCTGCTCGAGAGCTTCTCGACGGTGCCTCGATCGCGGCGGCGTCTCGTGCGGGTAACTGACTCCGAGTCGGTTGACCACTACGCGCCCGAGCGCACGGACCGCGACGCTCGTCGTGCCTTCTGGAAGCGGCTCGACAGCCTTATTGCCGCTTCTCGAGGATGAGTTTTGGGACTACCTTGGCCGCAGGACAGAAGCGTGCGTAGTAGCCCACCGGTCCCCGAGGCGTCTCTCGAAGCTGAGCCCGGCTGAGGATGCCCGCCGGAGAAGGGCGCCGAAGGAAAGCCAGCCCGGCGTCCCGAAGGGCTCCGCCAGCACGACGCGACCCTCGGGCTTGAGCACGCGAAGAAGCTCCCGGAGCGCGCGGTCTCGCTCCACCCCTCGACCGAGCGCCGCTATGGCGCAGGCACCGTCGAAGGTGCCGTCTGCCCCATAACCACTGAAGAATGTCGCCCCATGACCATCGAAACGTGTGTGGTCGATCCGGTTAGTTGTTGCCTTCATGCGGCGAGGACCTTGCCGGTGTAGGTCCAGGTGAACGGTTGAGCGGTGAGGTGTAGTGCTCGAGGAACGCGAGCATCCGGGCGGCGAGGTCTTCGGGGCTCGTGAACGCGCCGTGGCGCAGCAGGCGGCGGGCGCACCTTTACCCTCGGCTCGGTTTCCCTGTCCCACGACGCGGCACCAGCGCTAGTGGCTTCCGCGCTCAAGACGCTTCAGTTCTGCCAGACCCTTGGGGTCTCTCAACGAGAACACGCGCCTGCCCGGTGTGGACCGGCTCTCGTCTAGCGCAACTTCGACCAGTCCCTCGGCTACGGCCGCCTGCAGTCGTCGGCGAGCCTGGACCTTTGAGACTCGCAGTGCCTCTGCCACATCGCGCTGCGTGAAGCCCCCTCCTGGCTTCGCGGCCAGGAAACGCAGAAGAGCCAGCCTCTCTACGTCGCCCATTACGAGTTGGACACCCGCACTCGAGCCGCGGCCCGGGGCATTGGACCCCTTCGGAGGCGAGCGTCGGGCGTCCTGTTCCTGACGAGCTTACGCGTGGCCAAGAGAGGTAGTGAAAGCTCGGGAGCACGGCGCCGGGGCGCGGAGCTATCCCTACAGTCTGTAGGAGATACGTTAGCACAGTGCCCGGGCGCCTACCCTCCGTGGCAGCCTGCGGCGACCGTGGCGCTAACGACGATGTCCGCCGGGCCCGCGAGCGCCCACGCGGGAAGGGTGAGAAGCAGGGGCAACACGAGACCGGCGAGCAGGACCGTGGCACCGCGCACCGCCCATTCGACTCGCCGGAGGCGATGACCGAGGCCCGCTTCGAGCAGGTAGTCGAGGCGCACGTTGACTCGCCCACTTCCGCCGAGCCCCGAGAGCGCCGCGCCCAGACGGCTACCTGCGGCTTTGCAGATGGCGCTAGCGAGCGCCAAAGGATCTCGCGTCAGGCCGATCGCGTAGGCGTCAGCGTCTCGCTCGAGGTGAAATCGAAGCTCGCGCTCGGCCGCTCGCGTTCCTGGGATCACGCGACCGAGGGCCGAGA
Source organism: Thermoleophilaceae bacterium (assembly GCA_013812065.1). Classification (GTDB taxonomy): domain Bacteria; phylum Actinomycetota; class Thermoleophilia; order Solirubrobacterales; family Thermoleophilaceae; genus JACCUC01. Next base: position 5,262 of record JACCUC010000193.1, read on the forward strand.
GCACCGCCGCGGCGATCAGGAGAGGCCGGTGGCGACGGTGAATATGGCCGAGCTCGTGAGCCAGACTTGCGCGCAGCTCCCCGTCATCAAGGGTCGCGAGAGCCCTGTCCGAAACCACCAGCCGAGCGGGGCCCAGCATCGGTACGGCGACGATCACGTCTGGATCGGACACCACGATGCTGCCGAGCGGGCCGCTGCCACGGTGTCGGGCTCGCAGCCGCATCCGGACGGTTATGGCCCCACGAAGGAGGCTGCCGATGGCCCAGAGCAGAGAGGCTGCGAGAGCTAGTCCGGGGAGGACAACGGCGATGTGTCCGACCCCGTGCCCCGAGAGGTGCGTAACGATGATGGGCAGGATCGTGTGGACACACCAGTCGGCCACCGGTCGGAAGAGATCGCTTTGTGGGAGGTAAACGAGCACAAACGCTGCGGCGGCCACCGAAACAAGCGCCCGAAGAACGAGCGCGAGTGCCCAGACGACGGCGGCGCCCCGGGGGGACGCGAAGTCCAGCGGCAGGAGGTGTGGAAGGGAAACGCCCGCGACCACGGTGAGAGCCAGACCGACCTCCTCCGTCACCGCTCCTCCGCGCGTGCACGCTGAATCCGACGGGTGTAGCGAGCGACCTCGTGCAGCTCCTCGGGCTCGAGGTCGCCCAGAAGGTTGAGGAGCGCGGTTCGACGCGCAGCCGGCGATGCGCCCGCCAAGCGCTCGCCGATAGTTCGCCTTAGAAAGTCCGCTTCGTTGACTCTAGCCCGGTAGACGTACGCGTGGCCGCGCCGCTCGCGTCCCAGCAGCCCACGCTCGACCAAGCGGTTCATCACGGTCTGGACCGTCGTGTAGGCCGGCTCACGAGGTCCTCGCAGCTCGCCGCGGGTACCCTCGACGCTCGCCTCGCCTAGACGCCAGACCGCCGCCATGACCTCGGCTTGCAGCTCCCCCCTGTAGTCGGGTTGCTTAGTTCGCCTTAGCGCCATGCTGGTAGAAGCGTAACCTCCGCATCGTAGGCCTGGGGTTATGGGCGGGCGAAGCAGTCCTCTCAGGCGAAGACGGGGCGGCGCCGGGGGCCAAGCGCCAGCCGCTCGACTTCTCAGAAGGAACGGCCGGGGCCAGGCCGAAGGCGGTGTAGGCGCCGCCAAACGCCATCGATAGGACAGTTAGACGGGGCACCCGCTGGGCGAGCGAGCTCCAGGGACGCCCAAAGGCCTGGAACGTGGTGACCGCGCAGCGGGCGGCCAGCCACGCCAAGAGGTTGACCGGCGCAGCCGGCAAGGCGCCCACGTTGGCGGCGCTTCCGGCTGGACCGGACCGGACTGAGCGTCGTCGCCTGCCACCGGCGCCCCGCCGGTCGACTCTCCCGAGATGAGCCTCGCGCCGGAGCCGTCAGGCGCCGTACTCGCGCTCGCGGAACTCGGTCATCTCACGGATCTCGCGCCGCTGGGCCGAGATGATCTCTTGGGCCAGCGTGCGGAGCTCTCGGTCGCGTGTCTTACCCAGAACGACCTCCGCCATCCTCGTAGCACCTTCGTGATGAGGAATCATCTCCTCGACGAACGCTCGGTCAAAGGGACGCTTGCCGCGGATCATGGCCGCCCCGTCCATGTGATCCATGCCCGCTTCCTTGGCCGACAGCCCCAGCTCCGTATGCAGGCCCATGTTGGGTTCGAGCGGAGCGTTGAACAGCCGCTCGTGGATGCGCCTCATCCGGTCGATCTCAACAGTCTGGGAGCGAGTGATGTCCTTAGGGCTCGTCACTTATTAACCCCACGGCTTGATGGGCTGATCGCGTAGTTCCACTCGGGGTGGAACTCGTCCCCGGTGAGGTTGACGGCGGCGAGCTCTCGGTCTGGGATCTTGATCCCCTTC
>JACCUC010000204.1 GCA_013812065.1 Thermoleophilaceae bacterium
CGCCAACCTGGGTCGCCGCCCGCGACCCCGCGCCACAATGGGGGCGATGGCCGAGCCGCTCTCGTTTCGTCCGGCGCGCGCGGCGCGGCGGCACGGCGCGGCGCGTAGCTGTCCCGGCTGGATAGGCGGACGCTAGGTGATCGGGCTCGACGTCACACTCATCGCCGCCGGCGCAGCGCTCGTTATCTACGCCGCGTTCGTCGTCCCGCTCGTCCTCCTCGGCCGCCGTGAGCACGCGCGTGCGCTCGCGCGCTTCGTCCCCGACTGGCGGGGTGCTCTTCGCGCGCCTGCTGCGCGACCCGGACGTCTCGCGCGCCGGCAAGCTCGTGCTCGCCGGGCTCGTCGCCTACCTTGCGCTTCCGTTTGACCTCGTCCCGGACTTCATCCCCGTCGCCGGGCAGCTCGACGACGCGATCCTGGTCGTGCTCGCCCTGCGCGCGCTCGTGCGTCGCGGCGGCGGGGAGCGAGTGGCGCTGCTGTGGCCCGGCCCGCGGCCCTCTTTGGACGCGCTGCTCAGGCTCGCGGGTTTGCACATGCAACGCGATCGAGGACTGGAACGCGGGCGAGGTTTCTGAGACCGACGCCCGATCCGACCGCCACACTGCCCCGGTGGCCGCCTCCGGCGAGAGCTTTCTGGTCGCCCGCAACCCTGACGAGGAGAGCTCCCTCCCTTACCTCGTGCGGGTGCCCGTAGACGGCGGGCTCGTGCTGAAGGCGCGTGAGACCTGGCCCAGGGCGGCGCGCGTCTACTGCCACCCGCTCGAAGGTGAGGAGTGGCCTCTCGGCGCCGAGATCGTCGACGAGGTGCCCGTTCGCCACTGCGCCCGCCGCGGCTCGGCGATCGATCTCGTGCTCGACCGAGCGCGCAACAACCGTGCGCAGTTCGTCTACACGCGTCTCCGCGGGCGCCCGGCGATCTTCTGGCAGACGGCCAAGGTGGTGCGCAAGGCGCGGCCGGGCGTGCGCGTACCGACACGGCGCGCCGCGGGCCTGCACGCGCTCGCGATCGAGGTCGACACCCGCGAGCGCTATCCGTACCGCTTCGCCGGTCGCCCGGCCGAGTCCGTGCGGGTGGCCCTCCCCGCGGGCGACTACGCGGTGCGCCACGGGGACCGCGTGATCGCCGCCGTCGAGCGCAAGACCCTCGCCGACCTCGCCACCTCGCTCAGCGACGGCTCGCTCGGCTTCGCCATGGCCGAGCTCGCCGTCCTCCCCGCCGCCGTGGTCGTGGTGGAGGACCGCTACTCGGCGATCTTCAAGCTCGAGCACGTCCAGCCCGGCTGGCTCGCCGAGCTCGTCGCGCGGCTGGGCGTCCGCTACCCGAGCGTGCCGGTGGTGTGGGCGGAGACGCGCAAGCTCGCTGAGGAGTGGACGTGGCGGTTCCTCGCCGCGGCGGCGGTGGAGCTGGGGGAGGAGGGGCGCGATCCGTAGGTGGGCAGGCCCCAGGGGTGCGAGACGGCTCGGTGGAGGCCGATCGAGCGCGCCTGCCCCGGCAGCCCATCGGCTCACAAGAGGGGAAGCCCAATCATGTGCTACGTTGTGGCGCACATGTCCGCGACAGTCGGCGTCCGAGAGCTCCGCCAGAACCTGAGCCGCTATATCGAGCGCGTCAAGGAAGGCGAGGCCCTAGTGGTCACCGAGCGCGGGCGGGAGGTCGCGCGCCTTGTCCCCTCCGGCCCGACGGCCGATCGCTACGGCGAGCTGGCCCAGCGCTTCGGGGCTACCGTCCCCGTCGCCCGGCTCCAGGACATCGCCGCTCGGCGCGAGGGGCCCGGCGCTCCCGCGGGCACGACCGACGCTTACCTCGCCGAGACTCGCCGCGAGCGCGGCTGATCTTGGCCGGCGTTTACGTCGACACGAGCGCGCTCGGGCGCGTCCTGCTCGGCGAGCCCGGAGCGGCGGCGATCCTGGACGAGCTACGCCATTTCGACCAGCACGTCGCGAGTCGGCTGCTGAGAGTCGAGCTACGCCGCCTCGCGCTTCGCGAAGGGTTGCTCGACTCCGCCGACCAGCTCCTCTCCGGCGTCGCTCTCCTTCCGGTCGACGAAGCCGTGCTCGGCGCCGCCGAGACGGTCGCGCCTGCGAGCATGGCGACGCTCGACGCCGTTCACCTGATCACGGCCCTCCGCCTCGCGGCCGACGAGCTCATCGACGGGTTGATGACTTACGACGCCCGCCTCGCCGGCGGCGCCCGCGAGCACGGCCTCCGCGTCGTCGCGCCGGAGGGCTGAGCAAGCATCTCGAGTGAAGCCGTTTCCGGCGAGAGCTGGGGCGACGCGACGGCGCCCGAGGGCTGAGTCAGCACCCAACCGGCCGCGGGTTCAACTCCGTCGACCGACCGCTCGCTCCAGCTCCCCCACCACCCGCTCGAGCTCATCCGCCATCCGCCCGGTCCGCCGCCGGCAGAAGATGTCCGCCAGCGTCCGGTAGTACCAGATCTGATCCGCTGCGCTGCGGGTCTTGAAGCGCTCCCACACCGCGTCGCCCTCGGCGCGGTAGTCGAGCAGCAGCGCCCGCGCGTTGTGCAGCTTGTCGGCCAGCGAGACGCGCAGCGTCCCCTGTGACGTACCCGGCTCGTCGAGGTGGGCCAGGTAGCTCTCTTTGCGCTCGCGCCACGGTGGCTTGGGCGTCTCGAAGGTATCGCTGCAGGCGGCGACGATGGCGGCCACCGGGTCGCCGAAGCGCTCGCGGATGTCGGCGAGCGTTGCCTCGCCGCCCACGTCCTCGGGCCCGTCGTGGAGCAGCGCGGCGATCGCCTCGTCCTCCGATCCGCCGTCCTCGAGCACGAGCGCCGTGACCGCGAAGAGGTGGGCGAGATACGGGGTCGCCGTCCCCTTGCGCCCCTGACCGTCGTGGAGCCGGCGGGCCTCTTCTACAGCCTCGACGAGACGCGGCGAGACGGGAAGAGGGGAGGGCTTTGCCCCGGCCGCCGTGATGAACCCTCAGCCCGCCGCCCGCGCCAGCTCCACCAGCATCCGCACGCCCCACCCGCTCGCCCCGTTGCCCACGTACTCCCGCGTCATCCCCCACGCCACCCCCGCGATGTCGACGTGCACCCACGGGCGGTCGTCGACGAACTGGCGCAGGAACTCCGCGGCGTAGATCGACATCGCCTTGCGCTGCTCGCTCGCGTTGGTGAGGTCGGCGTACTTGCCCTTGGTGAGCTCGAAGTACTCGGGGTGGAGCGGCAGGCGCCAGCCGATCTCCCCGGTGGCCGAGCAGGCCCGCTCGACCTCGCCGTACCACCCGTCGTCGTTCGAGAAGAGTCCCGCGTGGGTCGCGCCGAGGGCGACGATGATCGCCCCGGTCAGCGTGGCCAGGTCGACGATCCGCTCGCAGCCCTGGTCGACCGCGTAGGCGAGCGCGTCGGCGAGCAGCAGGCGCCCCTCGGCGTCGGTGTTGTTGACCTCGATCGTCTTGCCGTTCATCGCCGTGACGATGTCGCCGGGCTTGACCGAGCGCCCGCTCGGCATGTTCTCGGTCGAGGGGACGATGGCGGTGATCTGCACCGGGACCTCGAGCGTGGCGATCGCGCCCATCGCCTCGAGCACCGCCGCCCCGCCCGACATGTCGAACTTCATCTCCTGCATCTTCGCCGCGGGCTTGATCGAGATGCCGCCGGTATCGAAGGTCACGGCCTTGCCCACGAACCCGAGGTGCGGGCCGCCGCCCTCGCCGCCCGAGTGGCGCAGGACGATCAGCTGCGGCTCTTCATAGGTCCCCTGGGCGACCGAGGAGAAGGCGCCCATCCCGAGCGAGCGGATTCCCTCGCGGTCGAGCACCTCGACCGACAGCGACTCGTGCTCCTCGGCGAGCTCGCGCGCGCGACCGGCCAGAAAGGTGGGGGTGGCCACGTTGGCCGGTGTGTTCTGGAGATCGCGCGCCGCGTTCTGGGCCACGGAGACGATCCGCGCCCGCTCGACCTCGCCCTCGAGATCCACGCCGTCGGGTATCCGCTCGCTCGCGAGCTCGAGGAACTCGATGTGGGGGGGCGAATCCTCGTCGTCTGCGGACTTCGACTTGTAGCGATCGAACTCGTACAGCTTGAGGAGCGTCCCCTCGACGAGCCCGGCGGCCGCGCCGGCTGAGTCGGGCACCGTCCAGCTCAGCGACCGCGCTCCGAGCGCGCCCGCGCGCCC
>JACCUC010000259.1 GCA_013812065.1 Thermoleophilaceae bacterium
TGAACAACGCGATCATGCCACGGCGACCTGACGGAGCAGGCGCTCGCGCGCCTCGAGCGGGGTCAGGTAGCCGTGGCGCTCGATCAGCCACATTCGTGCCTCCCGGACTGCTCCCGACATCGTGACCGCCTCGGTCTAATCGGGTGTCCGGTCGGAACCGGGTGCGGGGGGTCGGAACCGGGTGCGGGGGAACTTGACCGTGCCCTCTCAGTGGCGCCATCGTTCTGCCGCCCTTACACCCTCTCGGCGGGCACTCTTTGCCGGCGTCGTTCTCACCCTGCTCACGGCCGCCCTGCCGAGCGCGGCCGTCGCCGCTCCACTGCCCGACCTGATCGAGCCGGCGCTCACCAATCCCCCCGCGCAGAAGGTGCAGGGGGGCGCCTTCCGGGTCACCGACACCGCCCGCAACCGTGGTACGGCGCGCGCCGCGGCGTCGACTACCAGCATATACCTATCGCGCGACCGCCTGCGCAACAGCGGCGACGTCCGCGTCGGGCGCCGGGCGGTGACGAGGCTCGCCGCGGGCGCGAGCTCACGCGGTGCCTCGACGGCAACCCTCCCGCGGGCCCTTCCGGCTGCGAACTACTACCTACTTGCGTGCGCCGACTACCCGCGTAGCGTGCGCGAGTCGAGCGAAACCAACAACTGCCGCGCCTCGACGACGCGCGTCCGCGTCACCGTGCCGGACACCGACGGCGACGGTCACATCGGCGACGACTGCGCACCAAGCAACCGCGACATCCATCCGGGCGCCTCGGACTTTCCCGACGCGAGCTTCGTCGACTCGAACTGCGATCAGATCGACGGCGACATCGCCAAGGCGGTGTTCGTAGCCACGACGGGCGCCGACACCCCGAGCTGCGGCACGGCGCCGGCGCCGTGCGCGACCATCGAGGAGGGCGCCGCCCAAGCAGCGACGCAGTCGAAGCGCGATGTGTACGTGGCCGGCGGCGGCTACGAGCGCTTCGCGATGCGCTCGGGGGTCAACGTCTTCGGGGGCTTCGGTCAGAACTTCCAGCGCGCACCGGCGCGCGCCGACGGGAGCCGCGTAGCGACCGTCGACGGTGGCCTCGACTCGACCACCGGCCAGACGATGACCGTCCGGGCGCACGACGTGACTAGCCCGGCGACGCTGGCCGACCTCACGCTCAACGGTGCAGACGCCTCCGGGCCGGGGAAGAGCTCCTACGTCATCCACGCGCGGAACGCGAGCCTCGCCCTGGTGCGGGTCCAGGTCAACGCGGGCGAGGGTGCGGACGGGGCCACCGCTGCCGATGGGGTGGGCGCGGGTCCAACCGCCGCGACGCCGCAGATGACCGGAGGCCCCGGCGGTTTTGCGCGGGAGTTTTCAGCGGCCTGCGACGACTCTTCACACGGCTCCGGCGGCCCTGCAGGATCTAACCCAGCTATCACCGGCGCGCCCAGCTCCGCCGCAGGGCGAGGCGGCGACGGGGGCGAGATGGACTCGTCTTGCAACTTCTTCGGGCGCCTGCTCCGGCGGCGGTTGTACTGCCACGAACGGCGACGTGGGCGCTGACGCGGTCCAGCTTCCCGCCGGGGGCCTCGGCAGGGGTGGTCCCGGCGGCATCGGCGGCGACTTCTGCGGTCCGCCTGGTCCCGGCCGTGAGGGCATGATCACGAACGGCGCCGGAGGTTCCAAAGGTGACGGGGCGCCGGGCGCGTCGGGGGGCTTCTTTGTCGCCAGGTCGGGCTCGGATGGCCAGCGTGGCGACAACGGCGGCGGTGGCGGTGGCAGCGGCGGGTGTGACATCGGCACCGACTCCTACGGCGCCGGTGGAGGGGGCGGCGGGGCAGGAGGCGCACGAGCGGTCTCGGGGGGCCGCGGAGGCGGTGGCGGCGGCTCCTTCGGCCTCTTCCTGGTCGACTCGACGGCCACGCTCACCGATACGACGATCGTCCGCGGCACAGGCGGCCCCGGCGGCGCGGGGGGGACGGGCGGCCAGGGACAGAGTGGTGGCCTCGGAGGCGCGGGCGGTTCAGCGGCAGGTGACAGCAAGGCCGGCGGTGAGGGCGGCCGAGGCGGCCACGGCGGGCACGGCGGTGGCGGTGGCGGAGGAGCCGGCGGTCCGTCGATCGGGGTGTTCCACAACTCGTCGTCGTCCGTGAGCGGCTCGCCGACGATCTCAGGCGGCGCGGGAGGACCGGGCGGCGACGACGGCCAAAGCGCACCCGGTGCGCCGGTGGCCGAGCGCGATGGCAACGGCGGGCTGCCAGGATCGCCGGGGTCGGTCGGCGACGTTCTCGACTGCAATTGCTAGACCGTCCGCGCCTGCTCCAGGGGTTGACCCTATTTGGGTTCCCCCGGCTCGAGCCCGCCGCCTCGGAGGCAACGTCGAAGGGAAAGCTATGCGGGTCTTTGGTAAGCGCGAGCGACCGGACTCGAACCGGCGACCTCCGGCGTGACAGGCCGGCGTTCTAACCAACTGAACTACGCCCGCAAGCGGCACCTAGCGTAGCGAAGGGCGCGTTCCCAACCTTTTCACACCGACGACGGACCGAGCGGCCACCATCCTCGCGAACGAGACCTCCCTCGTTGCCCCGTGGCCCCGGTTCTCCCACCGGGGCCACGTCTTTTTGCCCAGCCCACTACCGCACTCCCGCCGGGGTCTCGGTCGCAAGGGCCGAGCCGTCGGAGGGCGCCGCCCGCCGCATCGCCCGCTGCATCAACTCCGCGTGGACCCCTCGGTCCCCGCCCTCGCGCCGGCGCCAGGTCCCGTCGGGCTCGAGCTCCCAGGCGAAGGTGTCGTCACCCAGGCAGCGCTCGAGCGTGTCCTCGAGCTCGGCGCGCAGGTCGGGGGGCCGCACCGGGACGAGCAGCTCCACGCGGTTGTCGAGGTTGCGCGGCATGAGGTCGGGTGAGCCGATCCAGTACTCGGCCTCGCCCGCGCCGTGGAAGGCGTAGATCCGGGAGTGCTCGAGGAACCGGCCGACGACCGAGACCACCCGAACGTTCTCGCTGATCCCCTCGAGGCCGGACCGCAGGCAGCAGATGCCGCGCACGTTGAGGTCGACCCGCACGCCCGCCTGCGAGGCGCGGTAGAGGGCGCGGATGCACTCCGGGTCGACCAGCGAGTTCATCTTCATGACGATCCGCGCGTCACCGTGCTCGCGCTCGGCGTCGATCGCGCGCTCGATGCGCTCGAGCAGCCACTCGCGAAGCTGCCCGGGCGCCACGACCAGGCGCCGGTAGCGCCGAGGGCGGCCATAGCCGGTCAGGGAGTTGAACAGCTCGGCCACGTCGGCGGCGATCTCGGGGTCGGCGGTGAACAGGCCGAGGTCCTCGTAGATACGCGAGGTCTTGGCGTGGTAGTTGCCCGTTCCGACGTGCACGTAGCGCCGGACACCCGCGCCCTCGCGCCGGACGACCACGAGCGCCTTGGCGTGGGTCTTGAGTCCCGGCAGCCCGTGAACCACGTGAGCCCCCGCCTCCTCGAGCGACCGGGCCCAGACGATGTTGCGACTTTCGTCGAAGCGAGCCTTGAGCTCGACGAGGCACACCGCCTCCTTCCCGCTCTCAGCGGCCTCGATCAGAGACGGGACGAGCGCCGAATCGTTGGAGGTGCGATAGACGGTGAGCTTCAAGGCAAGCACGTCGGGATCCCCGATGGCCTGCTCGACCAGCCGCTCGACGCTCGCCGAGAAGGAGTCGTAGGGGTGATGGACGAGCAGGTCGCGCTCGCGCATGCGCGCGAAGAGATCGGGCTTGCGGTCGTCGTCGGCGGCGAAGGGCCGAGCGGCCACCGGGCTCCACGGCCGGTCGCGCAGCTCGGAGTGCCCTTCGATCCCGTAGACCTCCCACAGGTCGCCGAGGTCGAGCAGGCCCTCCAACTCGTAGACCTGTCGTTCCTCGAGGCTGAGCCAGTCGACGAGCCGCCGCCGCAGCTCGGGCTCCATGTCCGCCCCCACCTCGAGCCGCACGACCTCGCCGAAGCGCCTTCGGCGCAGCTCGTCCTCGACGGCGCGCAGCAGGTCGTCGGCGTCGTCGGAAACCGTGAAGTCGGCGTCGCGGACGACGCGAAAGACCGCGTGGTGGCGGATCTCCATCTCCGGGAATAGAGCGTCCAAGTGGCGCGCGATGGCACTCTCGAGCGGAACGAGCTTGTCCTTGCCGATGGCCAGGAAGCGCGGTAGAACCTCCTTGGGCACCTTCACGCGCGCGAAGACCTCGGCCTTGGTCTCAGGGTCGCGCAGCGATACGGCGAGGCTGAGCGACAGGTTCGAGATGTAGGGGAAGGGCCGCCCGGGGCCGACGGCGAGCGGGGTCAGCACGGGGAGGATCTGCTCGCGGAAGTGTGAGTCGAGCTCTTCGAGGTCGGCGTCCGAGCACTCCTGGCAGGAGATGATCTCGATCCCGGCCTCGCCCAGCGCGGGACGAACGCGGTGCTCGAACTCGTCCGCCTCCCGGTCCAGCAGCTCTCGCGTCTTGGTCGATGCGGCATCGATGACCGCGGTGGCCGAGAGGCCGTCGGCGCCGCGCGCGTCGATCCCCGCCTCGAGCTGGTCGTGCAGGCCGGCCACCCGGACCATGAAGAACTCGTCGAGGTTGTGGGCGAAGATGGCCAGGAACTTGACCCGCTCGAGCAGCGGGACATTCTCGTCCTCGGCGAGCTGGAGGACCCGGTCAGTGAAGTCGAGCGCCGAGAGCTCGCGATTGACGAAGAGGTCGCTGCGACCCTCGAGGGACGGCAGGGCCTCCGGGCTCTCGCCGTCCGAGCTCGCTTCCGTCGAGGTGCGATCGGCGACGTCGAGTCCGCCGGCGCCGGCTTCGGTGGTGGAGCTCACGGCTCGCTGGGGGTCGCCGAGGCGAGCGGTCGCTCGC
>JACCUC010000281.1 GCA_013812065.1 Thermoleophilaceae bacterium
GGCGCCCGATGATGATCCCCGGCTCGCCCACGTAGCCCGAGTCGACCACGGCGGAGTCCTGGAGGATCGGACGCACCGCGACGAGCTTTCCCTCGACGGCCTTGACCTCGGTGACCTCCATGGTCACCCCGGCGTTCAGCCGCGCGGTAAGCCCAGCGCCGATCTCGAAGCCGAGCAGCCCGCCCCCGAACAGCGCGTAGGAGTAGCCGTTGTCGGAGATCAGCTTGGCCATGACGTCGACCACCGGCTGGGCGAGGCCCTCCGGCGCCTGGGCGCGGTAGACCTTCGACGCGCCGTAGGCCCCGAGCGACTGGCACAGCCCGTCGGAGACGTCGTCGCCGACGACGACCGCGTGGGCCTCGCCGCCGATCTCCCTGGCGAGCTTGGCCGCCTCGGAGACGGCGCCGAGCGAGTTCTTGTTTACCTCGTTCTCGTAGTGGAGGGCGTAGGTGAGGATCCCGCTCATACCAGCAACTTCCTTTCGTCGAGCCAGGCGACGATCTTCTCGACCGTCGCGTTGGTGTCCTCGTCCTCGATGATCTCACCGGCCTGCTTGGCGGGCGGCGGGTTGATCGCCTCGACGGACGTGCGCGACCCGCCGGCGCCGACGCGGTCGGCCTCGATACCGACGTCTGCGATCGCCTTCTTGTCGAGCTGCTTCTTCTTGGCGCCCATGATCGCCTTGAGCGACGGGTAGCGGGGCTCGTTGATCGCGTCACCGACCGAGATGACCGCGGGCAGCGAGATGTCGACGGTGTCGTAGCCGTACTCGGCCTGGCGCTCGCAGCGCAGCGACCCGTCGCCGACGTCCATCTCGATGACCTGCGTGAGCGAGGGCATCTTCAGGTGGTCGGCGACCACCGCGCCGATCGTGTAGCACTCGCCGTCGTCTGACTGCTGGCCGAGCAGCACGAGGTCCGGGGACTCGGATTCGAGCACCTTGGCCAGCGCGTAGCCGGTCGCGCAGACGTCCGAGCCCGCGAGCGCGTCGTCTGAGAGGTGGACCGAGCGGTCGGCGCCGAGCGAGACGGCCTTGTGCAGCGCGCGCTGGGCATTGTCGGGACCCATCGTCACCGCGACGATCTCCTCGACGTCAGCCTTGCCGCCCTCCTTGACCTGCATCGCGGCCTCGATGGCGTGGGTGTCGAAGGGATTGAGGTTGGTCTCGCCGCTGCGGTCGAGGCGCCCGCTTCCAGGGTCGACGCGCTTCTCGACGGCGGCGTCCGGAACCTGCTTGACCAGGACGCAGATCTTCAAGGGAAGCTCCTTCGGAATCGTGCGGCGCGAGAGTTCAGAGGGGGTACGGGCGAGGCGCCGCGGCGAGATTGTAACGCGTCGATTGACTGACGAGTCAATCGCCCGGGTCAGCCGGCCGCGGCCTCGTTTTCGAGCTGGTGGCGGATGCGGTCGCGCGCCCCGGCGAAGCGCAGCGCCTCGTAGGCGACGAGGGCGATCAGCACGGCAGCGAGGATCGCCGCGGTCGCCAGGGCCGGCAGCTCGAGCGCCGCCGGAACGAGGAGCAGGAGGAGCACCGCGCAGATGAGGCGCTGGCGGCTCAGGGTATGGACGTTGCGCCAGCGGAAGGCCACGTGGGCGAGCAGATAGATCGCCGTGCCGCCGAGCGCAGCGACGGCCGGGACGAGCTTGAGCGGCTCGCCCACGTCGCCGAGGGTCTTCTTCAAGCCGAGGGCGACCAGAACGATGCCGGCGACCATCGGGAGGTGCAGGAAGGAGTAGGAGTCGCGCGCGATCTCGTTCTGCTCCCGCCCAGGCGCCGCCCGAGACAGGCGCCGTTCGGCCACGCGCGCCACGACGTCGAAGTAGAGCCACCACTGGGCGGCGGCGATGGCGATGCCCAGCACCGCGGCCACGATGACGCCGGTCGTGATGCCGAACTCGGCTCCCGCGCCGATGGCCACGATCGACTCCCCGAGAGCGATGATCACGATCAGGCCGTGACGCTCGGCGAAGTGGCTGGGCTCGAGCCTCCACCCCTCCGAGCCGAACAGCATCGGGCCGGCCATGTCGAGCAGGATGGCCAGCGCCCAGAGGACGCCCTGAAGCGGGCCGTCGGCGAACGCGGCGGCAAAGATCAGGCCCACGCCGACGGTCGTGCTGCCGAGCAGCCCGGTGAGCACCGATCGGCGCAGGGCCGCGTCGTCCTGTCCGGCCAGGGCCAGCAAGAGCACCTGGGCGAAGCGCACCACCGCATAGGCGCCGGCGAAGAGCAGCGCATACTCGTCGAAGGCGCCCGGCACACACAGCGCGGCCACGAGGAAGCCGGCCATCGCCGCGAAGATCGCGATGCGGATCACGCCCTCCTCCGGATCGACCACGCTCGTCAGCCACGCGTATCCGACCCACGCCCACCAAAGCGCACCGAGCACGAGCATCCCCTTGGCGAGACCCTCCCAGGTCGGCTCCTCGGCCATCAAGGCCGTGCACTGGGTGAGCGCGAGCACGAAGACGAGGTCGAAGAACAGCTCGAGCGGGGTGACCCTCGACTCCTCGCGAAGGGTCGCGGTCAGGCGACGGGCCTTGGGCGGCGCGGCCGCCGCCTGGGCTTGAGCGATGTCGCCCCCTACCCGCCCGCCCGCTCGCGGATGAAGTCGACGATCTCCTGGGTCGACGCGCCGGGGGTGAAGACCTCGGCCACGCCGAGCTTCTTGAGCTCGGGGATGTCGTCGGCGGGGATCGTGCCGCCGACGGTGAGGACGACGTCGTCGGCGCCCTGCTCCTTGAGCAGCTCGGCCACGCGCGGGACGAGCGTCATGTGGGCGCCCGAGAGGATCGACAGTCCGATGGCGTGGGCGTCCTCCTGGATCACGGTCTCGGCGATCTGCTCGGGCGTCTGGTGCAAGCCGGTGTAGATCACCTCCATGCCGGCGTCGCGCAGGGCTCGCGCGATGATCTTGGCGCCGCGGTCGTGGCCATCGAGACCGGGCTTGGCCACGACCACGCGAATCTTGCGGCCGCCGGCCGTGCTCGCCGCTTGGTTGTCCGAGGCGCTGGCGTCCATGGCTCGACGAGCGCGGAGTCTACCGGCGGGCGAGAGACCGCTCGGGTTTCGGTGCGATGCTCGACGGGAAGCGCCCGAAGGGCGAGCGAGCGAGCCGTCGCCGGGAACGATCCGAGGAGAGCAACCGATGGCCGAAGCGCGCCTGTCAGCACTCGATGCCTCCTTCCTGGACATCGAGGTCCCGACCGCGCACATGCACGTGGGCTGGGTGGCCACCTTCTCCCCGCCCGATGGAGGCGAGCCGCCGAGCTTCGAGGATGTCCGCGACCACATCGCCGGTCGCCTCGGCAAAGCCCCACGCTACCGCCAGAAGCTCGCAGCGGTCCCGTTCGACGTTCATGGCCCGGTCTGGGTCGACGACGACGCCTTCGACCCGGCGCGCCACGTCCTGCACGCGCGCTCGGACAAGCTCGACGACGTCGCAGAGCAGGTCATGTCGCGCCCGCTGGCCCGCGACCGCCCGCTGTGGGAGATATGGATCGCCGAGCGCCTCGACGACGGCCGGATCGGGATGGTCGGCAAGGTCCACCACTGCATGGTCGACGGCCTGGCGGCCGTCGAGCTCGCCTCGATGCTGCTCGACCCGAGCCCCGAGCCTCCCGAGGCCGAGCCGGACCGCTGGAAGCCAGCGCCAGAGCCCGGACCGGTCGAGCGCCTCGGCGGCGGGATCGGCGACCGCCTGCGCGAGACGGCCGCACTCGCGCGGCTGCCGCTTCGAGC
>JACCUC010000316.1 GCA_013812065.1 Thermoleophilaceae bacterium
GAGGAGTCTCGGCGAGGAGCGCGAACGCGCGCAGGACGCGGCCGAGCGGATGGTGGACGACCTCTTCCGCGGAGGTAGGGATGGCTGACCCGGTGCTTGCAGCGCAGCAGCTCGTGGCCGAGTACGACAAGGACTACGGCGTCGGCGAGATCCCGCCGGTCCCCGTAGCCGACATCGCCGAGTCCCTGCTCATGCTCGACATCCTCGAGGAGGACGAGATCCGCTCGGTGCCGGGCGCGCCGACCGACGCGGGCCCCTTGTCGGGGCTCCTGACGACCGCCAACCGCACCATCTGGATCGACCGCCGCGAGGCGGCCCGCTCCCCGGAGCGCAAACGCTTCACGATCGCGCATGAAATCGGCCACTGGATCATGCACGCGCGGCGTGGCGAGGTGCCCCTCTTCCAGAAGGCCTGTGCTCCCGACGACATAAGAGAAGACGGCGCGTCAGCCAACCCCGAGCGCGAGGCCAACGACTTCGCGAACGAGCTCGTCATGCCCGAAGAGCTCATCTCCGCGCTTGGGCCCGAGTGCGGGTTCAACCTCGCGCTACTCGCCGCGCGCTTCGAGGTCTCGGTGCGCGCGCTCGAGATCCGTCTGATCCGACTCGACCTGCTCCCCAGCTGGATGCGCGCGTAACGGCCGATGCGAATCGTCCACCTCGCCGACACCCACCTCGGCCACCGCTTCCTCTCGAAGGTCGACGCAGACGGCCGCAACTTCCGCGAGCAGGACGTCTACAAGGCGTTCAACGACGCAATCGAACGGATCATCGAGCTGCACCCGGACGCCGTCGTGCATGCCGGCGACCTGTTCGAGTCGTTCCACCCGTCGACCGAGGCGTTGTCAGTGGCGCTCGACGGGCTCTCACGCCTGCGCGATGAGGACATCCCAGTAGTGGTCGCGTCCGGCAACCACTCGACGCCGCGCTACCGCGCAACCCAGCACGTGTTCTCGCTGCTCGAGCGCTACCGCTGCGCGCATGCGGTCTGGAAAGCTCCGGCGGTGACCGAGGTCGGCGACCTGGCGATCACGGCGATCCCGCACCAGCACGACGAGAACGCGCTCGAGGCGGCGGTGCGTGCGGCGAAGCCGCGTCCGAGCGCCAGGTTCAACGTCCTCATCCTCCATGCCGGTCTCGAGATCCTCCCCCGGGTCGGTGCCGGGGAGGCCGGCACGGTCCATCTCGACCCCAAGCTCATTGAGGAACTCCGCGGCTTCGATTACATCGCGTTCGGCCACTTCCACGAGTACAAGCCGCTCCGCATCAACGCCTGCTATTCCGGCTCGCTGGAGCGCCTCAGCTTCAACGACCGCGCCAAGGAGAAGGTGATCCTCGAGGTCGATCTCGCCGCCGGCCCCGGCGAGCGCAACTGGATCACGCGCCACCCCATCGCCACCCGCACCGTCCGCACGCTCGACGAGGTCGACGGGCTCGGCAGCACCGACCTAACGGAAGACGTGATGGCGGCGCTCGAGGGGATCGAGCTCGACGGCGCCGTCCTGCGGTGCCCGATCCGCAGCGTCACGCAGGAGACCTACCGACGCCTCGACATGACCGAGATCGCGCGGGCCACAAAGGATTGCCTGCACGTCGAGCTGAAGCCGCAGTTCGTGGGGTCGGCGAAGGCCCGCCCGCGTTCTGCCGACGACCTGCGTGCCTACGTCATGGCCGCCACCCCCGAGGGCATGGAGGCCGGCGAGGTCCTGCGGCGCACGGAGGAGTTCCTCGCCCAGGCTGAGTCGGGGCTCGGCGAATGAAGCTCGTCTCGCTGCGGCTCGAGAACTTCCGCGCGTTCGAGCATTGCGAGCTCGAGCTCCACAGCGATGGCCTTATCGGCGTGTCGGGGCCGAACGGCGCCGGGAAGAGCACGCTGCTCGACGCGATCAACTATGCGCTCTTCGGCCTCGGTCGTGGGTCGCGCAAGCGGCGGCCCGAGCGCGACGGGATGCCCGCGGGCGCGAAGTGCGAGGTGAAGCTCGAGTTCATCCTCGACGACCACTCGTGCGTCGTGGTGCGCGGGCCGAAGAAGGCCCGGCTGACGGTCGACGGCGAGGACTGGCTTAGAGACGGCCAAGAGGAGCTCACCCGGCGGGTCACCGAGCTCCTCGGTGTCGGCCAGCTCAATTTCGGGATGACCTTCTACGCGCGTCAGCGCGAGCTGCAAGCGCTCCAGGAGGGAGGTAAGCGCAAGCTCGAGCAGCTCGAGACCCTGCTGGGGATCGATCGCATCCGCAACGCTCGCACGCTCGCGCACGACGCCGAGACCACTCAGGAGAAGGTCGTTCGCGCACTCGCCACACAGGTCCCGTCGGTGGCCGACGCCGAGGCCAAGCTCCGACGCGCGGAGGAGGAGGCGCAGCGGCTGGCACCGTCGGTCGAGAGCGCTCGAGAAGCGCGCGACGAGGCCGCCGCGCTGCGCGAGAAGGCGCGTACCGCGCTAACAGAAGCGCGCGAGCGCGCCGAAGAGGCGCTCGCGCTCGAGGGCAAGGCGGCGGTCGCGGCTAGCGAACTCGCTGCGGCAACGGAGCGCGAAAGCATGACGCGCGAGAGCATGATGGCGGCGAAGGCCGCAGCAACGGAGCTACAGGCGCTCGAGCCCGCCGCGGCAAAGGCCGGTGAGCTGCGTGCGCAGGATCGTGCACTAGAGCTCGAGGGCCAGGCTGCCGCGCAGGCCGCGGGGCTGCGCGAGCAGCGCCACGAGGCGCAGCTGGCGGCAGTGGCAGTCGGCGATGCGCTCGCCGCGACGGCTGACCCGGCGCCCCGGCTCGCGGGCGCCGACGGCGAGCTCACCGAGGCGCGCTCGGAGCTGGAGCGCGTGACGAGCGAGATGCTCGAGCTCTCCTCGCTGCAGGAGACGCTGCGAGCGGCGGCCGCGGACGCTGCCGCAGCGGTGACGAACGGACGAAGGGCGCTGGCGGTCCATGAGGAGCTTGCAAGGCTGGCGGGGCTTCGCGAAGCGGTCGAGAATCGTGCCTTGGAGATCGCCGCGCTCGAGGCCGAGGCCGCGCAGCTTGTGGCGCACGTCACCGAGGAGAGCGAGCATTACGAGCACGTGAAGCGCGATGGCCGGAATGCCACCTGCCCGCGTTGTAAGGCCCCCTACGGCGACCGCTACGAGACGATCGTCGAGGAGTTCGAGGAGTCGCTGGCGGGCTTCTCGAAACGCCAGCGAGAGATCGCAGACGAGCTAGAACGGCTCCGCAAGGCACGCAAGGGCGACGCGGCGAAGCTCGAGCGCCTCGCGAGCGCGGAGGCGGAGCGCAAGGCACTTGGCGAGGTGACCACGGACATCGCCGCGCTCGACGCCGCCGCGGCCGGCGCCGAGGAGGCGCGGGGGCAGCATGTCAAGGACTCTGAACGGCTGACGAAGAGGCGAGGCGATCTGACCGAGACGATCGCCGCGCTCGACCGCGAGCTGTCGGGGCTGCGGCAGGAGCTCGCAACACGTGAGCAGCTGGCCGCGCACCAGCGCGAGGCCGAGCGCGGCCTCGAGCTGTTCGAGAAGCAGCTCACCGAGCTGTCGCCGAACGGCTACGACGCCGACGCACACGAGGCGGTGCGGCGCGCGCTCGCCAGGGCGACCAGCGCCGAAACCCACTGCGCCGAGCTACGACCGCAGGTCGCGCAGATCGAGCTGCTCGAGACGCGGCTCGCACGTGAGGAGCAGCTCTCCGCCGCCGCCCGCACGGCCCACGAGGACCTCGCGCCCGCCGCCGCCAAGCGCGCCGCCGACAAGGCCGCTCCCGAGGAGGCGGAGACTGCCTACGACGTGACAGTCCTGGCACATGCGCAGGCCGACGAAGCGCTCCACGACGCCGAGCAGCAGGCGATCGCCGAGAGCAACGCGGTCGCGCAGGCGCGCGCCGAGCTTGAGGCCGCCCAGCGGCTCAAGGGGCAACTGGACACAGAGCGCGAGGAGCTCTCGATGCGGCGGGTCGTCAAGACCGTGCTCGACAACTACAGAACCGCGGTCCAGCAGGAGGCCGTGCCAAGTCTCGAGCAGGAAACCGCAGAGTTTCTGCGCCGCACTACCCGCGGCCGCTACTCCGACGTGCAGATCTCCGCCGACGGCGAGCTACAGATCAACGACATGGGCACCCCCTATGAGCTCGAGCGCTTCTCCGGCGGCGAGCAGGACCTCGCGAACCTCTGCATGCGCATCGCGCTCTCGAAGGTGCTTGCCCGCCGCAGCGGGATGGACGCGCGCTTCATCATCCTCGACGAGGTCTTCGGCAGCCAGGACGCCGACCGGCGCCGTGCGTTGCTCGAGGCGCTGCGCGAGCTCGACCAGGAGTTCGGACAGGTCCTGATCGTTTCCCACTTCGACGACTTCATGGAGCACTGTGGTCTGCAGATCACGGTGAAATCGGACAACGGCAGGAGCGTGGCGGAGCTGGCGACGGCATAGTCGAGTGGTGACGTCGCTGTGCGCGGGCGCGAGCGACGCCGCTCGCGCGCTGGTCACGTCGGGCGCGGTCCGTGTCCGCGTCAGCGGCGGGCGCTTCGGGGTGCGGCTGGGCGTTCGAGTGTCGCCGGGGTGGGCACGCAGTCAGGCCGCCCGTGCGCGGGATGCGGCGCAGCCCACAGGACACGCGGGCTGCGCCGCCACCGGCAGCCGCATCAGGTGCGGCCCGTCGTAACCGAACGGCCAGCAGAACAGCGCCTGCTGGTCCGGCTTCGCGCCTGCGGCCTCCGTGAGGAGCTCGAGCGCCAGCAGTAGCCCCGACCAGAAGGAGACGAACGAGATCGTCGGGACGAGCTCGTCGGCGTCCGGCTCGCGCTGATGAAGGCACCCCGCGCACGGCTCGCCCGGCCGGTGCGCTGAAACGAGCGTGTCGAGGCTTTGGGTTGCGCCCACGCCAACCCAGCCCGTCGCACGCTCCTGGACGAGCCAGCGCGAGGGGATGTGGTCGACTCCTACGAGCACGCGAGGCGCGAGCGGGCCGATCGCGGACGCGCGGTCCGCGTCGTAGCGGTGCGGCACGCCCGTGATGCGCAACTGCGGCCGCGAGCAGCTCGCAAGCATCCGCGTCTTCATGACGCCGTCGAGTGAGGCGCGCGAGAGCATATAGCGGTTGACGTTGCTCAGATCGAGCCCCTCCCCCTCGATCACGCGGATTGCGCCCTCGAGCTCCGGCGCCCGCAGCAGCACGTACAGCGTCGCGGATGTGATCGCCCCGCCGCTGATCACGTCGACCGGGCCGATGTCCGTGGCGATCTCGCCGGGAAACCAGCGGCGCAGGTCGAGGCGGACCGCTTGGCCCGTCTCGAGGCGGTGCGAGGCTGCGACGAGCTCCGTGCCGACGAGCTCCGCCAGCTTCGGCAGCGCAGCGCGCAGTCCCTCCGCGGCCGCGGCCGCGGCGCACGCGAGGGCGCCGAACGGCAGCGCGGCCTCCCACGGGCGGCCCGGCGCGGCCGCCGACTCGATCGCGAGGTCCCAGTCACCGCCACTGAGCCGCAGCGCGCCCGGCGGCGCGCAAGGCGAGTCGCCGATCGCGAAGCTCATGACGGGTGGGCGCCGGAGCTCCGCGGCGATCGGGACGCCCGGTATCAAGTCGGCTCCGAGCTCGACGAGCGACGAGCGCAGGCGACCGCCCGTGAGCGGCGGTTGGGGCGACGCGAGCGCTGGGTCCGGGCAGTCGAGCTGCACGTCGATCCCCATGCGGGCGATCAGCGTCGCGAGCGCGACGACCAGCGTCTGCGCCGCGATTGTCTGGGCGTTCCGCGAGTCGGCGGTGATCGCGATCGCGAGCTGCGGAAGCGCAGCGCTGATCCGCTGCTCGTCCCCCCGCCCGCCGAAGAACTGCTCGTTGATCAGGCGACTAGTGCGCGAGAGCCCCTCGTGTGTACGTGGATCCATCTTAGGTCACCTCGATCGCGTCTGAGGCGTTCGCGGCCTGCCAGCCACCGTCGCTGCCGCGTCGCTCGAGATGCACGCCCTCGAGCGAGACGTCACCAAGAGCGAAGCGTGGGATGACGAGCGACGCGAAGCCGGCCGTCTGGATCGCCGCCATGTGGTTGTCGCGCGAGGAGTGGAAGGCGGAGCCCGGATGCGTGTGCACCTGGGCCCGCAGCTCGAGCTCCTGGCGAGCGAGCCGCACCCAGAGCTCATTCAGCCAGCTCCCGTCTACGTCGTATGAGGTCGCCGTCGCCGAATGACCTGGGTGGACGATCTCGCTGACCTCGCCGTCTTGGGAGCGCGGGCCGAGCCAGTAGGCGACGCACTCGCGCCGCCCTGCGCCGCACGCGCGCAGGTGCTCGAAGGTCTCCTCGAGGAGCTCGCGGCGCAGCCTCAGCACCGGTAGCCACCTCCTTGCGGCTGGCGCAGGATGAGCACCTCGTGCTTTGCGAGGTTGTAGGCGCCGATCGCCGCGTGGTCGTTCAGCTCCGTGTTGTCCATCCGGTAGAGCCGGAGCCGGTCGCGGTCGGCGACGATCTTGAAGAAGTCCATCGCCTCGGAGCGCGCGGCCAGCACTGTCTCCTCGAACTTCGGATGAAACGGGTGCTCGCGACCCGCGTAGTTGACGCGGATTTGGAGCTTCGTGTGGGGGTGAGTTGTAGCCTGTCCCTGCATTTGGAACCCTCCTGGTTTCGCTGGCGGCCAGCGGTCTTGGGCGGCCGCGTTTTGTTCCGTACACCCCGCTAAGACCGCCTGTGGCAGACGATTTCCAACGAGCACGCCACCACGCATGCGAAGTGGGCGCAGGGCGGCCAGCCGTGACAGGGCTCGGGCCACCCGCCCCAATCGCCGGCGAGCTGCTGAGGATCCACGACCGCATGACAGGCTTCAGCCCCGATGACCCCAAGGAGAACCGCCCTTACGTCGTGATCGGGCAGGCCGGCCGGTTCGTCCGCGTCGTGCCGCAGAGCACCGTCGGCGACAACGGCGTCTACATCCCCGACGGCGCCGTGGACGGACTGAAGGAAGGATGGTTCGTCCCTTGGAGCGCGCTCGTTCCCACCCGCACGGCGGTCGGCCGGCCCGTGATCGGCTACCTGCCGCGCGACTACCTCGAGCGCGTCCGGGACCAGTGGCGCGGGAGGACGGGCCCGTGATCGGCGACGAGCAATACACCGCGATGCGCGCGCGCTTCCGCGCGAGCGGCGACATCGACGCGGAGCTCTACGACGTCTTGATGCGCATCGGCCGCGGGCTGGCGCACGGCGGGCGGCTCGCCCCCGCGCTATCCCCGAGCGGTATCTGGGACTCAGACGCCTTCGCGGACGCCGTCCACGGGTGGGTCGAGCGGCGGCTGCTGCGAACAGGCGCTCTGCATGCGGCCTTCGACCACGCGAGCGCCGAGCGGCCGTTCCTGCGCTCGCTCGAGCGCAGCTTTCGCCACTACCTCGAGAGCGAGCGCGAGCGCGGCGAGATCGACAACCTCGTGAGCCGAACGCACGCTTTGCTCCGGGACGGTGCGGGCTTCCGCGACTGGGTTCCTCAGGCGCAGGCGTCCGACACCTGGTGGGGGCTTTCGGAGTGGGTCGATCCCGGGCCGTGGCAGGGAAGCGAGGACCGCCTGCTCGCGCTCGCCTGGTCGCTTGGTTCGTTCGAGCTGTTTCAGTACCGCCACACGGTCGGCCGCGCGAGCCCGGTGCTCGCGACCGGCGAGCTGCTGCGGCTGCTCGGGGGGCTCTTTGGCCGGGCCGAGGCTTTGCTCACTTTGCGGCTGATCGCGGCCGTTCTGGCCCGCCGCTTCGACCTCGCGCCGCCGCAGCTCGTGACCGACGAAGAGGCGGAGGCCGAGGAGGTGGCGTCGGGCTCGGGGCCCGACGAGTCGGAGCTCGAGGACGCTGCGTTCGCGGCAATCGCCGAGCTGACGCGCAGGCAGGCCGAGGTGCTCTATCGCAAGGTCGCAGGGGAGACGCTCGAGCAGATCCGGGAGGCGCTCGGCGTCTCGCGCGGGACGGTCGACAACGAACTGCGGCGGGCGGGCATGGTCGCGCTGCGCCATGCGGGTGAGGCCGATGATGCGACACGGGTGTTGGAAAAAATGATCGACGCGCTGTCTTAAGTGAGTGACATGACCTCCTTCCGACGAGATCCGGAGTGCCCGACGCTCGCCGAGCTCGGCGAGTTCGCGTCCGGGCGCGATGAATCGCTGCGGCCCCACGTCGAGAGCTGCCGGCGCTGCCGAGCGCTTGCGGGACGGCTGACGGCCCAGGGCGCGGTGGTTGAGCGCCCGAAGGCTGCCGCGCCAGCCTTCCCGGCCGCTGTGCCAACGCGCGTCGCCGCCGCGTATGAGGCGCTCGGGGACGTCGTGATCGCCGCCACCCCGGATGCCTCCGAGAAGCTGCTCGTCTGCGTGGTGCTCGATTGGCGGCCGAAGTCGGAGGCATGCACGTTCGAGGTTGCTCCGATCTCGACCGAGGTTGTGATGGCGTCCGAGTTCGACGTCGTGCTCGAGCGTGGAGACCCCCTTGGCTATCCCGCGCTCGTCGAGGTGTGGAATCACGGGACGCTCGTGGAGTGGCAGATCAGCGAGCGGCTCGGCCGGTTGCCCGAGGATGCCTCCGCTGCGGTCGACGCGCTCTACCTCGCACTACTGGGCGACGAGAACGCCGCTGTCGCGGATGTCGCTCGCGGAGTCGCTATCGAGTCGGACGAGGACCCGCGCGCGGCTTTCCAAGAGGCTGAGGCGGAGCGGGTAAGGCGCTTCTGGAGCCCGGCAGCCCGCCTCTACAGCGAGCCCGCCGAGGTGCGCGAGAAGACGGTCGGTGGCCTGCTGTCGGAGTGGCTCGAGCGCACGGGCTGGGACGTACCGGGGTATGCGGCGCAGCTCGGCTGGCCGACAAACGAGCTTGTGCTCCTGTGCGACGACGCGTTTGAGCCGCAAGCGTTCCCGCCTGAGCGCGTCGGCACGGCTCTCGCGTCGGCCGCCTCGACAGCTGGCGACTTCGAGGACGCGCTTCGGCGGACGGTCGGGGTCGACCAATTCAGTCCTGCGGCCGGGGCCACTCCGACGCAGGGGATGGTCTTTGCGCGCCCAGCGAGGAGAAGCAAGTCGCACCGTGCAGACCAAGCGGGACCCGCGTCCGACAGCCCGCCACGCGACGCCGCCGCGGGGCTCGAGAACTATGTGACGCGCGCTGTGCGCGCATTCCGGCGCGCATCGGCCCGGTAGGTAGCGCACGAGTCTTGCCGGAACCGTGACGGCACCGAGCTGACGGTTAGCCGTTGTCAACATCTAGATAGGCCTCGAGACGGCGGAGGATTCGCACCGCTGGCCATCATCCGGACTCGACCGCTTGCGCTTTCGCGTGAAAGCAAGAGCGCGGTGCTCCCTCGAGGCGACGTGCGCGCCCGGTTTCGGGACAACAAGGGAGAGCGTCGCGAGATTCCCGGCGACTTCAGCAGTGGGTCGCAGGTAGCCCCGAGCACGCCGCTGACAATCTCCCCCTTGTCTCGATGCGGCAGGCCGCCGCGCGCCACCCACACGCTCAGTGCGGAGCCACGTAGCCGCCGGCCGGCACCAGCGGCAGGCCCGCCTCGGCCCAAGCCTGCAAGCCCCCGGTCATGTTGTGCGCGTCGTAGTCGGCGGCGCGGAAGGCCTGGGTCGCCATGGCCGACCGCGCGCCGAGCCGGCAGTGGAAGACGACGGGGCGGTCGCGATCGATCGTCTCGGCCTCTGAGGCGAGGCGCTCGAGCTCGATGTGGCGCGCGCCCTCGATGCGCCCAGCCTCGTGCTCGTAGGGCTCGCGCACGTCGATGAGCTGGACTTCGCCCCGCTCCCAGAGCTCGGCGACGCGCTCGGGTGAGAGCTCGGTGGGAGGGTCGCTGAAGACGGCCACGGTCGGGCAGCGTACCGCCGCTTCTGGCGTCAGCGGATCGTCGTGGACCGATGTCTCTTAGAAGTCGCTGCCCCTACTGACGCCGACCGGCCAGGCCTGTGGGTCGTCGCGCGGGAAGCGAGAGCCTCGCGGGAGGCGGCGCCACAGGATCTACGCTCAGCTCCACCTCGGGCGGGGCTACAGCCTCACGTTGAGAGGGACGCCCTGCGCCCTCAGGTCCGGGCCCCGCCGGCGACGACTGGGACGTCGAGGACCATCCCCATGAGATGCGGCCGTCGTCAATTCGCTCGAATGGCGAGCACCCCTAGGCTTTGCGAATCGAGCGTGGACTCTCCCATCCAGGCGTGACGATTCTCCGGAACGGCACCTACTTCGGCGAGTGCATTGTTGACTGCAATGAGGAGATCGCCGTGACTTCGGAGAAGGTCACTTACTCGCTGACGAGCAACGTCTCCGATCCCGACCATCCGGACGTCCACGCCGATGGCGCGGTGGCCGCCAGTGAGTGGCATGGGCTTGTCGGCAAGATCGACTGGGAGGCGCTGCGCTCTCTGCCCGGGGCCATCGGGCAACCCGACATGGCCGATGCCGGCGGGGAGTTCGTCGAGGTCTCGGACGGCGCCGCCACGAGGCGAGTCGACCTCCGGCTCGGCGCAACGGTCCCCGAGGTGGCGCCGCTGCTCGAGGCACTCAGAGAGCTTCGCGCACGACTTGCCGCTCAGAACCGGCGCTGAGCGTCAGGCCAGGTGGTCTTCGACGATCTTGCTCGCGCGCGAGACGTCCCCTTCGTCGTATTGCCCGTCCGAGGAGATGCGGTCGCGCACGCGTTCGAGCACCGGCGGCAGAGGCTCGACCGGCGAGACCACCGCGGCGGCGAGCCAGGCCACCGTCGTCGCGTCACGTCCCTCCACCGCAACGTCGAAGGCACGGTTCGCGAGCTCCTGGTCCGCGGCGCGATCGACCTCGCCGCGGCGTATGTCCCGGTGCTCGCGGGCCGCCGAGTTCGCGACCACCATCGCGCACGCCGCGGCGGTGTCCGTATCCGAGGCTCGGTCCATGACGGCTGTCAGTCGCTCCTGCGCGTCGCGGTCGGCGCCGAAGTCGCCGAGCGCAAGCGCGAGCCCCACGTTCCGATCGAGCGTGAGCCGCTCGATCTCCCGCTCCCCCTCGCCGGTGGACGGTCGGATCACCATCTGCACCGGCTCACTGCGAATCACGTCGCCGAGCGCCTCGCGCGCGTCGAGCTCGGCATGGAGCGTGTACGTCCCCGGCTGAGCGAATGTGAACCCGGTCGACGTGTAGAAGAGCTCCACCTGACCCGATAGCGACTCGCCCGGCATAAGCTCCACCAGGCGGCGCTCCCCGCACGCAAGCACCACGTCCCGGACGTCGGTGCGCTCGCCGGTGGGCGAGAGCATCGCAATCCAGAGGTCGCCCTCGGAGAGGTTCAGCGCCGCGGTCACCTGCTTCGGCCCCTCACCCGTGTTGGTCACCGTGACCGTGGCCGCGACGAAGGCGCCGCGGTGAGCCTGCTCGGGAAGGTCGAGCTCGAGCCGCAGCCCGGGCGGCTCGGTGGTCGCCGTGCGCAGGCCGAGCGCGTCGACCGGCTCGGCGACCCCCGCCGAGGCGCTGCCGTGGCCCCAGCCGAACTCCTTCCACCCCGGTTTCACCTGCGGGTCCGGCGAGTGGATCAGCGATGTCCGGTTGTGCTCGTCGAAGGCCATCGTGGCGTTGCACGGGAACGGGTTCGCCGCGGAGGCGAAGCCCATGATGTCGCCGGTCTGGTTCATGATCGTGGTCCCCACCGGCACGGTGTGGACGTCGTGCTTGGGATGGAAGAGGTTGAAGGCGTGCCCCGCTTCGTGGATCAGAGTTCGCAGGAACGCGAGCGGCACCTCGCCGAGTCGTCGCCCGCGTGCCGACGCCTGGATGTTCGTGCCGCTTCCGAGCGTCGGGTCGAAGAAGCCGACCGCACCCTCGCGGTGCGGCGGGCTGTCGGTGTCGAACATCAGCCCCAGCGTGCCGTCGATCCTCGAGCCGACGAGGAGCCAGAGCCGCCAGTTGTGACCGCCGGCGGAGAGCGAGCGATGGCCGGCGAGGAGGGCGTGGAGCTCGGCCGTCGTCAGCAGCGCATCCGCGGGAACGTTGATCTCGTTCACGGTCGCTCTGAAGTCCATCCCGGCTGCGCGGTAGACGCCCGCGAAGGAATGGACCTGCTGGCCGTCGCAGCTGCCCGCCGTGGCCGGCCAGGGGCGATTCGTCATGGCGTCGACCTCGACCAGGCAGCCACGGTAGTGGGGCGAGGTCTTGGTCGCGGTCACGTCGTAGGTCGTGCCGCCGATCGTCGCGATGCCCGTCATCTGCAGCGTGGGCTGAGGTGCCCAAGGCGGCCTCACGAGCGGCTGCCCACACGACAGCCTCATCGAGCCGCTGTCCTGCGTCGTGAACTCCTGCTGGACGGCGTCCCAGAGGTGTCGTTCGAACCGGAAGCTGAGCTCTCCTTCGGCGTAGCTCACGCCCATGCTGCGGAAGTACCAGCGGTACTCGGACTGTGGATAGGCCGGGTACCAGTTCCTCGCGATGAGCGTGCCGGGCAGCACCGGACTGATCGCCTCCGGAGCAGGAGCAACCCCAACTGGGCCGATGACCGGGCGCCGAACGTAGACGTCGCCCGAGATCCGCAGCCGCGCCGCGCTCGCCTCGAGGCGCATCGGGCCGCGAATCTGCGTCAGCGGGGCTGCCGGTCCCGAGCGCGTGAGCTCGAGCAGCCAGCTCCCGTTGAGCGCCCGCAGGCTGCAGGGGCGAAACAGGGGCGGACGCGGTCCGATCGGTGCGCCTGCCGCGCGCACGAGCACGCCGCTCTCGTCGAACTCAAGCTCGGGAACATCCGACTCCGGGCTTGCGCCGGGCGGCACGAGCGGCTCACGCTCCTCGCCCTCGCCGACGATCTCGAAGTCGAGTGGTGTCGGCTCTTCGATCATGTCCAACCCCCCAGGTTCTCGCGAGCGAGCCGGCGCTGCCGTTCTTCGGGACCGCGCCGCATTGCCGACAACTACGCCGGCGCGCCTCTCTCTGTTGTGAGTCAACCTTCCCTTGCCAAACCAAAATCCAACCTCGACGTGGGGCGAGGGCGTCGGTCGCCTTCGACGAGGGCGAGCAGTATGAGGTGCGACAGGGAAGCGGTGCTCCCGGAGCGAGTCGCGAGGTCCGGGTCGTGAAGCCGGGCAACCGCCTGCGCAGGACCTGGCAGCCGGAGGACTGGCCGGCACCAGCGACGCCCCGGCTCGCGCTCTCGGAGTCAGGGTGGCGTTGCTCGTGGCCAAGCGCCACGCGCGGCCGCCGCGGTGGGGCTGGTCGATAGTCGTCTACCGATCACCCGATCTGACGGGCCTGTTCAACGTCAACGGAACCGTCGTCTCAGCGTCAGCTCGGCAACCCGATCGAGCGGCGACCATCGAGTGGAAGCTTCTCGTCAGCTTCCGGCGCCGGGCGCGCCATCTCCCCTCGAATCAGCTGATAGGCGAGCGCGCCGAGGGCGGCGCCGACAATCGGCCCCGCGACGTAGACCCAGAAGCTCGTCCACTCTCCGGCGGCCGCCGCCGGGCCGAGCGATCGTGCGGGGTTCATCGAGGCGCCGGTCACCGGACCGCCGAAGAGCGCGTCGAGGGCAACCGCGCCGCCGATGGCGAGCGCCGCACCCGAGCCGACCGCGCGCACGTCGGTGGCTACGGCGGTGATCACGAACATGAGGATCGCGGTGAGGAGGGTCTCGTAGAGCAGGGCGCCTGCGGCGCCGATGCTCGGCACGGTGGCGCCGAGGTCCGCGGGGGCGCCGGGCCAGACGGCCAGAAGGCAGAGCGCGGCGGCGGCGGCGCCGAGGACCTGGGCGAGCACGTAGGCGCCGACGTCGCGCGCCGGGAAGTGGCGAGTCAGCGCGAAGGCAACGGTGACCGCAGGGTTGAGGTGGGCGCCCGATAGGTGGCCGGTGGCGAAGACCATCGCCATCACCACGAGCCCGAAGACCAGCGCCACCCCGACGGGCCCGAGCCCGCCGAAGCGCTCGTCGGCCACAATGGCCCCGCAGCCGGCGAGGACGAGGAAGAAGGTCCCGAGACCCTCGGCGAGGGCGCGGCGCCAGAGGGCGATCGAGGCGTCCAGGGCTAGGCGGCTGCCGGCTGGCCGCTGGCGCGGAGGACCTCGCGCGCCTTGCGGTTGGCGATGGTCATGACGTAGGAACGCACAGGCGCGTCCTGGAACTCGGCCAGGGCCGCGTCGGCGGCCGTCCGGATCTCCTCCTCGGTTCGCTCGGCCTCGAACTCCCGCACGAGGTCCGGAAGGAGGCGCTCGAGGCGGAGCTGGTGGGCGGAGCGGTCCGAGCGGATGAGGTCGAGCTTCTCCGCCACGAGGTGCTTCACGTGGGCCTCGACCCCGTCCCGGATCGCCCGGACCTCCTCGAGTGAGCGTCCCGCGGGGTCGGGCACTTCCCAGTCCTCGACCGTCGTCGGCACGAAGGGACACTGGGCTCCGCACGCGAGCGTGATCGCCCAGTCGGCGTGGAGTTGCATCTCCACCGTGAGCTTCCGCGGCCGGCGCTCGGAGAGGTCGATGAGGACGTACTTCATCGCTCCTCCTCCTCAGGTGGCCGCCACGAGCTTCTCGGCGTACTCGTCGGGCAGTCCGGCGGCGGCGACCTCTCGGGCCACCGCCTCGGCGTCGTAGGGGACACGCTCGATCGAGGCGTGGACCTCGCCGGCCTCGTCGAGCTCCAACACGGCAAAGGCGGCCCGCGGGTCGCCGTCCTTCGGCTTGCCGACCGCCCCGCAGTTCACGAACAGGACACCCCGGTACTCGTGCACCCACGGTCGGTGGGTGTGCCCGAAGACGAGCACGTCGCAGTCCGCGCCCGCGGCGATCCGCTCGAACGTGCGCGCCGGCTTGTCCTCGAAGAGGTACTCGTTGACCTTCCGCGGCGAGCCGTGGACGAGGCGCACCCGCTTATGGCCCAGCTCTAAGCGGAGGTCGAAGGGCAGGCCGCGCATGAAGTCCTTCGAGCGCCGGTCGGTGTGGGCGAGGGTCCACTCGACCGAGCGTTGGCCCAGGGCGCGGTCGTGCTCGGTCACGTAGGCGCAGCCGCAGTCGAGCTCGTCGCGCGCGATCGCCCAGTCGTAGTTGCCGTAGATCGTCGGGATGTCCTGCTCCTCGACCAGGCGGCAGACCTCTTTGGGGTGCGGCCCGTAGCCGACGAGGTCGCCTCCGCAGAGGAGGCGGTCGACGTCCATCCACCGAATCGCCTCCAGGGCGGCCTCGAGGGCCGGGAGGTTGGCGTGGAGGTCGGTGATCACCGCGACGCGCTCAGAGCCGTCGCCGCCGATGTGGAGGGACGGCCCCTCGCCGTTGAGCTGCGCGCCACTCTCGGCCACGACCCAACCCTACAGATTGACAGGCACCATTTCAATTGATATATGTAGATTGATGGCGGTCGATCTGGAGCTAACCCCCAAGCAGAAGCGCGCCCCCGGGGAGCCGTGCTGCGAGCCCGTCGCGTATCCGGAGGTCGCGCGCCAGGAGGCCGAGCGGATGGCTGGGGTCGCCAAGGCCCTCGCCGACCCGATCCGCCTCCAGCTCGTCGACGTTCTTCGCCAGCACGCCGGCGAGGTTTGCGTGTGCGAGCTGACCCCGCTCTTCGACATCGGCCAGCCGACGGTCTCCCACCACCTGAAGGTGCTTCGCGAGGCCGGCGTCGTCGACTCGGTGCGCCGCGGTCTGTGGGCCTACTACTTCGTGCGTCCGGAGGCGCTGAAGGGTCTGGCGCGATGGCTGAGCCGCTGACCGTCCGAGCGAGAGGAGCCTGAGCTATGCCCCAGGAGCTGACATCACCGGAGGAGGTCCGGCAAGCCGTGCGCCTGCGCTACGCCGCGGCAGCCGAGCAGGCGGTCGGCGGCCGCGCGAGCTGTTGCGGCCCGGCCGAGGGCTCGTGCTGTGGGACGAGCGCCCTGGCGGAGGAGGAGCGCGATGTCTTCGGCGCGAGCCAGTACGGCGAGGGTGAGCGAGGGGAGCTGCCCGAGGCGGCCCAGCTCGCGTCGCTCGGCTGTGGGAACCCGACCGCGGTGGCCGAGCTCCGGGAGGGCGAGACAGTCCTCGACCTCGGCTCGGGCGGCGGCATCGACGTCCTCCTCTCCGCCCGCCGCGTCGGTCCCTCAGGCTTCGTCTACGGGCTCGACATGACCGACGAGATGCTCGCCCTCGCGCGCCGGAACGCCGAGGAGGCCGGCGCCGAGAACGTCGAGTTCCTCCGGGGCCAGATCGAGGCGATCCCCCTCCCCGACGCCTCGGCCGACGTCGTGATCTCGAACTGCGTCGTCAACCTCTCGGCCGACAAGGACCAGGTCCTCCACGAGGTCGCCCGGGTGCTGCGACCCGGCGGCCGTTTGGGGATCAGCGACGTCGTGGCCGACCCCGATATGGACGAGTCCACCCGGCGGGACATGGAGGCCTTCACGAGCTGCATCGCGGGTGCCCTCACTCGGAGCGAGTTCGAGACGGGCCTCGAGGCGGCCGGACTCGTCGACGTCGAGGTGCGTGAGACCCACCGGGTCCATGCCAAAGCCGGCTCGGCGATCGTGCGCGCCCGCAAGCCCGCGCCGGAGGCCGACGCGTGCTGTGGTTCCGTCGAGCAGGAGACGTGCTGCGAGCCCGCCGTCAAGACGGACTGCTGCGGCGCCGCGGCGGCCGGCTCCGCCTGCGGATGCCGTTGAGCCACTCTCGCCTGAAGGCTCGCCGGCGTCTGTCCGAAAAGGAACGGCGCCCCGCGGGGCGCCGTTTCAACCTGGCTCGGTGTCAGTCGAGGCGATCCCGTCGCCTTCCTCTCACGTGTGCTCGCGAGCGGGCCGCTCCTGCGCCTGCTCGTCGGGTGTGGCGCTCGTCAGCGCGCCCTTGAACTCCCGCATGCCCTTCCCGACCGAGCGGCCGAGGTCTGGCAGCCTCTTCGGCCCGAAGACGATCAGGGCGAGGATGAGCGCGATCACGATCTCCATCGGTCCCACGCTTGGCATCTCGGTGACCCTTTCTTTCGCGTGTAGTGGCGTGCCACGGGCTCGCGTCCTTGCTCGAGAGGCGCTCGCGCCCGTCCTCATAGCCTCGCGCGACCCGCTCGCCCGGATGTGACCGCGCTGTGAAGGTCGCCTGAGAAGCAGGACTTTGGTGTGTCCGTCCCGGGCGGTGATCACATGTTCACACCGGGTTCACGGCTGGGTCACATCGTCGCGGCGCGGGTGGGCAGGAATTGACGGGGCCGTCCGGACCCGATCCGGCCGGTTGGACCGACCACCAGCTAGGGCGCGCCGGAGCATCTTGTCCGGCCGACCGAGGAGGCGAAAAGATGACCACGATGGACCGGCGGACATTCGTACGGCGCAGCGCCACGGCGGGCGGCGGCTTGGCCGCGGCGAGCGGCCTGCACATGCTCGGTGTCAACGCCGCACGCGGTCAGGCCCCCGGCCAGAACGAGGGCTACGGCCCACTCGTGCCGAAGACCGACGGCCAGAACACCCTCTTCCTCCCGGAGGAGTTCAACTTCCAGACGATCTCCCGACAGGGCGACCCGCAGGACGACGGCACCGTCACCCCTGGAATCTTCGACGGCATGGGCGCCTACCGCGGCCGCCGCGGGCGGACGATCCTGATCCGCAACCACGAGAACCGCCGGCGGCCCGGCGAGATCCCAGTCGTGGTGGACCCCGAGGATCGCTACGACGACGACCCGAGCTACAACGCGGGCGACTCGAAGCTCGAGGTCAGCCGCAGGCGCGCCGGGCGCAACCCCGACGGCACGCCGCGGTTCGTCTTCACCGTCGAGCGCAGCTTCAACATCCTCGGGGGAACCGACACCAACTGCGCCGGGGGCATGGTCGGCCGTAGCTGGGTGACCTGCGAGGAGGTCGTCAACCGCGGCTCGACTGGCAAGGAGCACGGCTACATATTCGAGATCCCGGTCGACGCGAATGACTCGGTGGAGGCCGTGCCGATCCGCAGCGCCGGACGCCTAGTGCACGAGGCGGTGGCCGAGCTCGACGGCATCCTCTACGAGACCGAGGACCGGAGGATCGAGCCCGGCGAGCCCAACCGCCGCCCGGTCGTCCGCAACCACGGGTCCGTCCTCTACCGCTATCTCCAGGACGAGCGGCGGGGTGACGACAATGGCGACGACGACCGGGACGACGACGGTCCCGGCCGCCGGGATCGCCGGGTCCGGGAGGGCGGCGTCCTCCAGGGGCTGAAGCTCAGGGACGAGTTCAACGCCAACATGGACGTCGGCCGCCGGGTCGGACAGTCGTTCCGCGTCGAGTGGGTGACGATCGACGAGCCCGACCACGACGACGACAGCGACAGCAACCGCACGAGCGACGACCCGCGCTTCACGCCGACCCGCTATCAGGCGGCGCGGAAGGGCGCGGCGGTCTTCGATCGCCAGGAGGGCATCTGGACAACCCGGGCGGGCGGCGGTGGAGATGACGACGGCGACGGCGACCGGCGCAGGGGCGGCAAGCTCTACTTCGACTGCACCGAGGGCGGCGAGCAGAACCTCGGACAGGTCTGGGAGTACGACCCGCGGCGACAGAGGCTCGCGCTGATCTTCGAGTCGATGGATCCGGCCCGGCTCGAGAACCCGGACAACGTGGTGATCGTCCCCAAGACCGGCGACATCTTCCTCCAGGAGGACTCACCGGGCGAGCAGTTCGTCCGCGGGCTCACGCCTGAGGGCGAGATCTACGACTTCGCCAAGACGGGGAACAACGACACCGAGTTCTGCGGTGGGTGCTTCGACCCCGACGGGCACACGTTGTACCTGAACCAGCAGGGCGAGCGGGGCGGTCCCGTCGAGGGCCCTCCGGGCGGTCAGGCGGTGACCTACGCCATCTACGGTCCGTTCGAGAAGCGCGGCGGTCGCCGGCGGCGGAGCGGCGACGACGATGACGGTCGCCCCCGCCGGCGGCGGAGCGGCGACGACGACTAGCCCCGGTGGCCGCGCGCGAGAGCCTCTCTCGACGCGATCTCTTCGGCGCGGGTCTCGGCCGGCTGGCCGGGCACTACCTGGACCGACTCCACGGCCCCTCCGAGGAGGAGGCCGTCGAGTCGTCTCCGTCGGAGGCCCGAGATCCGGACGAGGCGCGCGGCGCCGCGTGGCGGCGGGGTGACCTCCGAGCCCTCGCCCGCCGCCTCGAGCCCGCGGCCGAGCAGCTCGTGGAGGTCGCCGACGTCGGGTCCGGCGACGCGGTGCTCGACGCCGGTGCCGGCGACGGCAACGTCGCCGTGGTCGCCGAGGGGGTCGGCGCGGCGGTCACGGCGTGCGACCTCAGCCCGGCGGCGGTCGAGCTCGGTCGTCAGCGGACGGATTCGCTTGACCGGCCGATCGAGTGGCGCGTCGCGGCCGTCGAGGATCTGCCCTTCGAGGAAGGTCGCTTCGACGCGGCGCTCTCCTCCTTTGGGGCGATGTACGCGCCGGAGCCTCGTCGGGCGATGGCCGAGCTCAGGCGGGTCGTTCGCCCCGGGGGCATGGTGGCCATGACGGCCTGGACGTCGAGCGGCCCGATGGGACGCCTCCTGCGCGTGCCCAAGCGCTTCGGGGCGTCGACGACCCCGGCGCGGCGATGGGGCTCCTGGGAGGGGGCGTACCTGCACTTCACGAGCTTCGACGACTTCGAGGTGAACGAGCGCTCACTGCGTTGGAGCTTCGAGGGCACGGAGGCCATGGTCGACGAGATCCTGGGCTGGCCAGGGCCGATCGGGTGGACTGCCGGCGAGGATCCCGCCCGCCGCGCGACGCTGCACTCCGAGCTTGCCCAGCTCGTGGACGGCTTCGGCGCGGACAGCGAGGTGGAGCTCGAGGTCGCGTACACGGTGATCACAGGTCGCGTCCCGGACCACGTCGAGGATTCCGACGACCATGTCCTTTCTCGGGCGGAGCACTACCATGCCGCCCGTGGAGGTCGGTAGGAGCACGCGCGTTCTCGTCACCGGGGCCTCGCGCGGGATCGGAGAGGTCGTGGCCGGCGCGTTCGCCCGGCGGGGCTGCACGCTCGGGCTCGTGGCCCGCTCCGAGGACCGTCTGCGCGAGGTGGGCGC
The DNA here is from genome assembly GCA_013812065.1 of Thermoleophilaceae bacterium. Taxonomy (GTDB): domain Bacteria; phylum Actinomycetota; class Thermoleophilia; order Solirubrobacterales; family Thermoleophilaceae; genus JACCUC01. Next base: position 19,918 of record JACCUC010000316.1, read on the forward strand.
GGAGCTGCCGGGCGACGGCCATGTGACCCTTCCCGCGGATGTGAGGGACCGCGGCTCTATCGCGGCGGCCGTCGAAAGCTTCGGGGCGATCGACGTGGCCGTGGCCAACGCCGGCCGCGCCGACTACGCGCCGGTCCGGGAGATGGACCTCGACACGGTCGAGGAGATGACCCGGCTCAACTGGCTCGGCACCGTGTACACGGTCAAGGCGGTGCTCCCCGGGATGCTGGAGCGCCGACGCGGTCACCTCGTGCTCGTCTCCTCCGTCGCCGCGCTGCGGAGCTTCCCGAGCGGAGCGGTCTACGGTGCCACCAAGGCGGCGCAGCGCGCATTCGGCGAGGCGCTGTGGCACGAGCTCGGCGGCACCGGGGTGTCGCTCACCCTCGTCTACCCGGGCGAGGTGAGAAGCTCGATCCACGAGGGCAAGGACGACCTGCCGGAGTGGCGCCAGCCATCCGAGGACGCCGAGCCCGAGCCGCTCGCCGAGCAGATCGTGGAGGCCGTCCAGGCGGACGCTTCGGCGGTCTACTACCCGAAGGCGGTCCGCGCCGTTCGGGTCGCCCACGGGATCTCCCCGCGCCTGACCGACCGGATCCTGCGCCGGATGCGCGGGCGGAGCGCGGCGCCCCGGGGCTGAGCCAGGCCCGCGCCGCGCGTTGACCGTTCCGAGCTCGGTCCAGGCTCGCTAGCCTCGGTCGAGATGTTCGACGCCCTCTCCGAGCGCCTCCAGACCGCCCTCGGCGACGTCCGCTCGCGCGGCAAGCTGACCGAGGACGACGTTTCCAAGGCGATGCGCCAGATCCGTCTCGCGCTGCTCGAGGCCGACGTCAACTTTCAGGTCGTCAAGCGCTTCACCGCACAGGTCAAGGAGCGCGCGCTCGGGCAGGAGGTCATGCAGTCGCTCAACCCCGCGCAGCAGGTGGTGAAGATCGTCAGCGACGAGCTGACCGACCTGATGGGCGGCGCGGGCCGCGACCTCGTGTTCGGGTCGAAGCCGCCGACCGTGATCCTCATGGCCGGCCTCCAGGGGTCGGGCAAGACGACCGCCTGCGCCAAGCTCGCCCGCCACCTGCGCACCGAGCACGGCCAGGACGTGGCGCTCGCCGCCTGCGACGTCTACCGCCCCGCGGCGGTCGACCAGCTGGTCAAGGTCGGCGCCCAGGCCGGCGCGGCCGTCTACGAGCAGGGGACGGGCCGCGACCCGGTCGAGATCGCCGAGTGGGCACTCGGTCGCGCGCGCTCCGATGAGCGCGACGTGCTGATCGTCGACACCTCGGGGCGCCTGCACGTCGACGAGGCACTGATGGCCGAGCTCGCGAAGATCAAGAAGCGCACGAAGCCCCACAACGTGCTGCTCGTCGTCGACTCGATGACCGGCCAGGATGCGGTCAACGTGGCCGAGAGCTTCGCCGAGACCGCGGCCTTCGACGGCGTCGTCCTGACCAAGGTCGACGGCGACGCCCGCGGGGGCGCGGCGCTGTCGGTCAAGGCGGTCACCGGCAAGCCGATCCTGTACGCCTCGACGGGCGAGAAGCTCGACGCCTTCGAGCGCTTCCACCCCGACCGCATGGCACAGCGCATCCTCGGCATGGGCGACGTCATGACCCTGGTCGAGAAGGCCGAAGCGCAGATGGACGAGGAGCGCGCCGTCGAGCTCGAGCGCAAGCTGCGCAATCAGCAGTTCACGCTCGAGGACTTCCTCGAGCAGATGCAGCAGGTACGCAAGATGGGTCCGCTCAGCGGTCTGCTCAAGATGATTCCCGGACTCTCGGGCGCGGGGTTCGGGGACATGAACGTCGACGACCGCGAGCTCGACCGCGTCGGGGCGATCATCACCTCGATGACCTTGGAGGAACGTCGCAACCCGGCGATCCTCAACGGCTCGCGCCGCCGGCGGATCGCACGCGGCTCGGGCACGTCGGTGCAGGCGGTGAACCAGCTCGTCAAGCAGTTCTCTCAGATGCAGAAGATGATGCGCCAGCTCTCGCAGGGTCGGATGCCGTCGCTGTCGCAGCTGGCGGGCGGGCGCTAAGGTTCTGCGCTGCCGTCCCGCCGTTTTCCCAACGAGGTGATCTAGAAGACGTGCCCGTACGCCTCCGGTTGACCCGCGTGGGCAACCGCAAGAACCCCATCTGGCGAGTCGTGGTGGCCGATGGCCGCTCCAAGCGCGACGGCCGCGTGATCGAGACCGTCGGGCGCTACAACCCGCAGCGCGAGCCCTCCGAGATCGTGCTCGACCGCGAGCGCATCGACGCGTGGCGCGCGCGCGGGGCTCAGCCCTCGGAGGCCGTGCTCGGGCTGCTGCGCGCCAGCGAGCGGAGTGCCCCGCCGGAGCGGGCGGAGCCGAGCGAGCCAACGCC
>JACCUC010000322.1 GCA_013812065.1 Thermoleophilaceae bacterium
TCCGTAGAGGGGAAGGGCGACGACGAGCATCGCGCAGAGCGTGGCGGCGGAGACCGTGAGCGTCCGTGGTGCCCTCCGCCGACCTCTCGAGTTTTGCGGCGGGGGGTCTCCCGGAAGGTCGCTCACGACCGCGGCGAGCTCGCCGTAGGTGAGCGCCGCGTAGACCGTCTCGAGGCGCTGCCCGAGCTCCTCCGGGCTCAGGCGTCCCTCGGCGCACCGGCGCCCGAGGAAGTCCGCCGTGCGCTCGCGGTCGGCGTCGGCGGCGCGAAGGTGGAGCGGCTCGAGGGAGATGAGGGCATTGTGCTCCTCTGCGCGCCTCAACGCAAGTGCTGCCGGCGGGCGTCATCGCGCTCCCCGGGTGGCCGCTCCCACCCCCCTGACGCTCGCGGCTGAGCGGTTGGGGCTCACACCGGTGGGGTAAGGATGTCCGGGGCCCTAATTGGGGCGCGCCGTCAAGCAGGAGCAGGCCAAGCCGCTCCCGGTCATCCCGCCGGGGGGAACCACCGAGGGAGGAGAACGAGAGATGCCGATTCCCACCGAGCTCGTGGGGTCCCTGCCGAGGCCGGCCAAGCTCCAGGAGGCCTACCAGGAGTACGACGACGGGAAGATCACGTTCGAGCAGCTCCAAGCCGAGCAGGACAAGGCCGCCCAGGACTCGATCGAGCGGCTCGAGCAGACCGGCGAGACGTTCGTGACCGACGGCGAGCAGCGGGAGTCGAGCTTCGCCACCTATCCCCTCACGCACACCCTCGCGGGCACGGGCTTGGCCGACAACCTAGCCGGCGACGGCCAGTACTTCGCCATCTTCGACGACGGCCATCACCGCCAGCTCCCCCGGCTGACCGGTGGCCCCTTCCGGTACCAGACGTTCGCGTCCGAGTTCGTCGAGAAGAACAAGGAGATCGCGTCGAGGCCCGTCAAGCAGGCGGTGATCTCGCCTTCGATGATGATGCTGCTGTACCCGCTGGAGGGCGAGATCGACGGCTACTCGAGGGAGCAGTTCCTGAGCGACGTGGTCGACGAGTGCGAGAAGGACGTCCGCAAGTGCTTCGAGGCCGGGGCGGAGCGTGTGTCGATCGACTTCACGGAGGGCCGCCTGGCCAACAAGAACGACTCCCGGAACCCGTGGACCGGCAGAGACATGCTTCAGGACTTCATCGACCTAAACAACCGCGTGCTCGACCGCTTCTCGGTTGAGGAGCGCAGGAACATCGGCGTCCACACCTGTCCCGGCGGCGACATGGACTCCGTGCACAGCAAGGAGGTCCCGTACGAGCAGCTCCTGGACCACATGTTCAAGATCAACGCCGGCTACTTCCTGATCCAGTGCTCGAGTGAGGACGACAGGGAGAAGGTCTACAAGCTCTGCGGCGAGAACAGCCGCGAGGACGCGAACGGCGTGCAGCAGGTCTGCTTCATGGGGGTCATCAACCCGCTCTCACCGGACGTTGAGACCGCAGAGCACGTCAAGAACGAGCTGGTCACGGCGGCCAAGCACATCCCGGTCGAGCGCCTCGGCGCCACCGACGACTGCGGCTTCTCGCCGTTCAGCCGGGACGAGAAGCCGAGGCACGGCTCCCCGGACTTCGCCCGAGACGTTGCCATGCAGAAGATCGTCGCGCGGATCGAGGGGGCGAGGCTGGCCTCGGAGGAGCTCGGGGCCTAGCGAAGAGGGTTCGACGCGCTCGGCCTCGCCTCGGCCGGGCGGTCGCCTCCTAGGAGGACAGGTCAATCAGCTCGTCGAGCGCCGCGCTCACGTGCTCGGCGAGCAGATCCGCGTCGGGGAGCGTCTCTCGATCGGCGTAGAAGCCGAAGCACGCCTTGCCGCACACCGAGGTCATGCCGATCGACAGGGCATGGCTCTCGGCCAGGGGGACGACGGGGTAGGCGTCCTCGAGCCGGCAGCCCCGCAGCCACAGCGGTATCGGCGGCCCGGGGATGTTGGAGACGACGAGGTTGAACATCCGCGGGTTCGCGGCCGCCTGCGAAACGAGGCGCTGGAGCGGTCGCGGGGCGAGCTCGACCGCCTGGAGGGCCGCGTCGGCGTGCTCGGGGTCCGCGGCGCGTCTGCGCGCCCCGACGTCCGCCCGCACGCGCGCGAGCCGCTTCAGCGGGTCGGGCTCGGCGCACGGCAGGCCGATGAACAGGAATGAGATTCGATTGCCGAGGACGTTGTCGGTCTCCCCGCGGACGTCCACGGGGACCATCGCCTTGAGGTCGGCGGGCTCCTCGCCGAGCCCGGCGAGGAAGCCGCGCAGCCCGCCGGCGCACGCGGCGAGCAGGACGTCGTTGACCGTGGTGCCGAAGCGATCCTTGACCGCCCGCAGGTCGTCGAACGGTCGGGAGCGCCGCACGAGGTGGCGGTTGGCCGAGCCGGGTCGGTTGAGCGAGCTCTCGGGCGCGAGCGGCACGGCGGCGCGCGCGAGGGCGCGCCCGGTGCGCAGGGT
>JACCUC010000331.1 GCA_013812065.1 Thermoleophilaceae bacterium
GCGCGCGTGCGCAACCTGGCCGACTGGCTCGGCGAGGCCAAGAAAAACGGCGCCTGGATCTACGGGGCCGCTCTCGAGGGGGCCGTGCCCTACGAGCGCCCCGACTACCGCGGCCGCGTCGTTGTCGTGCTCGGATCGGAGGGGCGAGGACTCCGTCCCCGCATCGCGCGCACCTGCGACCAGCTCGTGGCGCTCCCGGTCAGAGGCCGGGTCGGCTCCCTCAACGTATCGGCCGCCGCCGCGGCGCTCCTCTACGGAATTCTGCACTTTCGCTCCGCAGGCTCTTGACAGAGGCGCTATGAGCGTCCATACTGCGCGCCACATAACGCTTGACTCGAGGTTTAGCCCTGGGGTCCGGCATCCGGCAAGGGCGCGACCAGGGGAGGTACGTCCGCCGCTAGACGACGCTGAGGGCCGCATTCGCGGTCCGGAAGGGACGTCCCGTGGCTACCTACATCTCTCACCCCCCGCCCCTCCGGCTCGCGCGCAGCCGTTCCGAGGTCGAGCCAGACGATCATTACCTCGTGGCCCTCGCCAAGCAGGGCCGCACCGACGCGCACGACCGCATCATCCGCCGCTACTACGGATTCGTGCGCCTCAAGGCCTCTTCCTACTTCCTGCTCGGCGGTGACGGCGACGATCTGATGCAGGAGGGGCTGGTCGGCCTCTACAAGGCCGTGCGCGACTACCGCAGTGACCGCGAGGCGAGCTTCCGCAGCTTCGCCGAGCTGTGCATCACCCGGCAGATCATCACCGCGGTCAAGACGGCGACGCGCAACAAGCACACCCCGCTCAATCAGTCGGTCTCGTTCTCCCAGACCCCTACCGCGGACGGAGACTCCGAGCCGTCGCTCGACGAGCTGATCGCCGGTCCCTCGGCACACGACCCGGTCAATCAGGTCATCTCCACCGAAGAGCTCTCGAGCCTGGTCGCGTGCCTGTCGACCGTCCTCTCGGAGCTCGAGAGCTCGGTCCTGTCGCTCTACCTCGACGGGCGGTCCTACGACGAGATGGCGGGGCGGATCGGCTGCGACTCGAAGACGGTGGACAACGCGCTCCAGCGGGTCAAGCGCAAGGTGGGAGCCCACCTGGAGTCGCGCGCCGTGGCCGCCTAGCGCTTGTGGTCGGGCCGGCTTGAGCGACCGGCCGCCCGACTGCCCGGCCCGCATGCGCTAACGTCGGCACCCGCCGCCGCTGGTTTGAGCATCTTTTCGCGCGGGGGCACGCTCAAGGACCCGACCCGGTCGTCCGATGGATGGCCTCTATGGCTTTTTCGGCTCGCCTCCCACTGCTCGTCGCCGGGCTCATGCTGCTATTGCTCGTCTTCGCGACCTCGCTGAGCGCGCGGGCCGCCCGTGTTCGGGCGGGGGCAGAGGGCGCCGCGGCGAGCTCCGGGGCACCGGCTCCGAGACCGTCCAACCTGAGGTTGCGGCCGGTCGAGCGCTTCGACTCGAAGGCCGGCGGTGCCGGCTCCCCGCGCGCACGGCGGACATCGCGAGCGACTCGCTCTCCCGCCGCCGCCCATGGAGGCGCCGGCTCGACCATCGCTACGCCCACTTGGGAGCGGGGCTCGGCTAAGGCTTCGCGCCCCCATTCCGGCCCGCCAAGCTCGTCCGCGTCCGGTCCGGCCGCTCGATCGCCGTGCGCTCCCGACCCGGGAGTCGCGTCATTGGACGGCTCGACGACCGCACCGAGTTCGGGTCCCGCCAAGTGCTGAGCGCGGTGACGACCCGCGGCCCCTGGCTCGGCGTCGCCTCGTCCGCGCGCACCGACGGCCGGCTCGGTTGGGTCGACGGTCGCAGCTCGGCGCTCAGGCTCACTGCGGCCGAGGTCTCGATCCAGGCCGACCTCTCGCGCCGGCGGGTCGAGCTGCGAAGCGGGAGCCGCCTCCTCGCCCGCGCGCGGGTGACTGGTCGGGCGACCGGGGTCGAGTACTCCGACCGGGCGCTTCGCCGTCACCGACAAGCTGAATGGGCGCGACATGAGTCCGTACTACGGATGCTGCATCCTCGCCCTGTCGGGCACGCAGCCCAACCTTCCGGCGGGCTGGAGCGGGGGAGACCGCCTCGCCATCCACGGCACCGACGACCCGGGCTCGATCGGCACGGCCAGCTCGGCCGGCTGCCTGCGCGCCCGTGAGTCCGACATCAAGCGGCTGATGCGGCGAGTTCCGCACGGCACGCCGGTCGAGATCCGCCGCTGAGGGCGCGCCGCGCCCGCCGCGCCCTCAACCGACGATCTCCCAGGTCCAAGCCCTCGGTGTCATGGAGGCGCCGACACCGCTGAGTCACATGCGCCAAGCACAGAAGTTAGGTAGCCTAAAACTTCGCTTATGATGACGCAGGACATCAGCCACCGCTCGCCCGTCGTCGAGGACTACGCCAAGGCGATCTACTCGCTCGGAGTCGACGGCGCCGGCTCGGTGGCGACGAGCAGGCTCGCCGAGCGGCTCGGAGTCACTCCCGGCTCGGTCTCGGCCATGGTGCGCAAGCTCGACGAGCTCGGGCTCGCCTCGCACACTCCCTACCGAGGGGTCAGGCTGACCGCCGAAGGCCGCCGCGTGGCCCTCGAGGTCATCCGCCACCACCGCCTGCTCGAGCTCTTCCTGTCGGAGATCCTCGAGGTGCCGTGGGATCGCGTCCACGCGGAGGCCGAGGTGCTCGAGCACGTCCTCTCCTCGGAGCTCGAGCAGACGATCGCAGCCAAGCTCGGCGACCCGACGCGCGACCCCCACGGCGACCCGATCCCCTCCGCGGACTTCCTGATCGAGGAGCGCCAGACCCGTAGCCTGAACGACCTCGGCGCCGGCGATTCGGGGCGCTTCGTGCGGGTCTCGGACTCGGATCCCGCCATGCTCCGCTATCTCGCCGAGCGCTCGATCAGCCTCGGCGCCCGCCTCGAGGTGCTCGACCGCCAGCCATTCGGAGGTCCGCTCGAAGTGCGCTTCGACGACGGCGGGGTCCACACCCTCGGCGGCGAGCTCACGGGCGCGATGCGGGTCGAGGTCGACGAGTGAAGCCTCCGCCGCCGCCGGATTCCAGCACGCTGGCGCTGCCCGGCCCCCTCACCGAGCCAGAGATCCTCTCTCCGCTGCGCGTCGCCCGGGCGCGTGGACGCGTGCGCGGGAGGCTCGCCCTGCTCGGGCCGGCGTTCGTCGCCGCCGTCGCTTATATCGATCCGGGTAACTTCGCCACCAACATCACCGCCGGCGCGAAGTACGGCTACCTGCTCGTGTGGGTGATCGTCGCCGCCAACCTGATCGCGATGCTCGTGCAGTACCTGTCGGCGAAGATCGGGATAGCCTCGGAGCGCAACCTACCGGAGCTGTGTCGCGACTCGTTGCCCAAGCCCGTCACCTTCGGACTGTGGCTCCAGGCCGAGGCGATCGCCATCGCCACCGATCTTGCCGAGTTCGTGGGCGCGGCGATCGCCCTGTACCTGCTCTTCGGCGTGCCGCTGTTCACCGCCGGGCTCATGACCGCCGTCGTGGCTTTCGCGATCCTCGCGCTGCAGACCCGCGGGTACCGCCGCTTCGAGCTCGCCATCGCGGCCATGCTCGGCCTCGTCCTGCTCGGGTTCCTCTACGACTTCGTGCAGGTCGGCGTCGACCTCGGCGGCTTCGGTGCCGGGCTCGTGCCGAGCTTCTCCGGCACCGAGAGCGTCCTGCTCGCCGTCGGCATCCTCGGTGCCACCGTGATGCCGCACGTCGTCTACCTCCACTCCGCTCTCACCCAGGACCGGATCCCGGCGCGCGACGAGGCCGAGAAGCGGGAGCTGCTGCGCTTCGGCCGCCTCGACGTGATGATCGCCATGGGGGTCGCCGGGGTCATCAACCTGACCATGCTCGTGGTCGCCGCGGGCCTCTTCTACGGCAGCGGTCAGACAGAGGTCGACTCGATCGAGGGTGCGCACGCCGGCTTCGAGACCCTGCTGGGCGGCGGCGCGGCGCTCGCCTTTGCCATCGCCCTGCTCTCCTCGGGGCTCTCGAGCTCGAGCGTCGGCACCTACTCCGGTCAGGTCGTGATGCAGGGGTTCATCCGCCGCCGCATCCCGCTCTTCCTCCGCCGTGCGCTGACCATGGCGCCTGCGCTGGTCGTCCTCGGGATCGGCCTCGAGCCGACGAGCACGCTCGTGCTCTCGCAGGTCGTGCTCTCCTTCGGCATACCCTTCGCGCTCGTCCCGACCATCCTCCTCACCCGCCGGCGCGACCTGATGGGCGGACTGGTCAACCGCCCGGCCACGACGGCGGTTGCCTCGGTGGTGGCGGGGCTGATCATCGCGCTCAACGGCTTCCTGCTGTACGGCACGTTCTTCGGCTAGGTTCGGACGCCTGCGACCTGAAGTAGGGTTCCGTGCCGGCCGACGAGACGCTCGCCTGCGGCGACCGCGTGCCTCCCCGCCGCCCCGATGGCCGACGACCCACCGCTCCCTCGGACCGAGCTCTTCCGCGACGCCATGGCCGCCCTGGCGAGCGGCGTGGCCGTGGTCACCGCGCGGCGCGTCGACGGGCGTCCGGCCGGCCTGCTGGCCACCTCGATCGCGGCCTACAGCGCCGAGCCGCCGTCGATCCTCCTTTCGATCGCCCACAGCTCGCGCTCCTACCCGACCCTCGTCGAGCACGCCGAGCGCTTTGGGGTCCACCTCCTTGGTCGCGACCAAGGTGCAGTGGCGCAGACCTTCGCGAGCCGGTCCGACGACAAGTACGCGGACCTCGGCTGGGACTGGGACGACGAGGTACCTCGGCTCGAGGGCGTCGTCTCCTACCTGCGCTGCGGGCGCAGCGCGACCTTCGATCGCTACGACCACTCGATCCTGATCGGAGACGTGCTCGACGGCCACCACTCGGGCGGTGAGCCACTGCTCTGGGTGCGCCGGCGCATGGACTGGCGCCTCAGCCCGGAGGCCTAGCGGGCCGCCGGCGCGCGGGGTCGGTACGGTGGGCGCGTGGACGCCTACCTCGCCGTCGTCGCCAAGCGCGAGGTCCGCACCTACGCCGACCGCCCGATCCCCGACGAGGTTGTCGAGCGGCTGCTCGAGGCCGGTCGCGTCACCGGCAGCTCGATGAACCGCCAGGCGTGGCGCTTCCTCGCGCTCGAGAGCCGCGAGATCCGCGATGGCGTCGCCGAAGCGGTCTATGCGCCCGACAACCTGCGTGGGGCGGCGCTCGCGGTCGCGATCGTCGTGACCGGCGGCGCCACGGCTGACTTCGATGCCGGGCGTGCCGCCCAGAACATGATGCTCGCGGCCCTCAACGACGGCGTCGGGTCGTGCCCGAACGGCGTGGCCGACCACGACCGCTTCGCGGCGCTGCTCGCTCTCGAGGAGGGGGAGCGGCCGGCGATCGTGATCTCCTTCGGGTTTCCCGCCGGCGACTACCGGCCAGAGGAGCGCTCGCCACAGGAGTGGATCCGCCGCGCGCGGCGCAAGCCCGCGACCGAGGTGATCAGCCGCCTCTGAGCGGAGCTTCCGTCGCCGTGCCGTAGGGCGCCACCGGCGTCCTCGGCTCGCGGGGCGACGCCCGTAAGCCGGAGAGGGGACTCGAACCCCTGACCTGCCGCTTACAAGGCGGCTGCTCTGCCAGCTGAGCTACTCCGGCGCTCCGCTCGCGAGTCTAAGGCGGCGAGAGGCGGCGGGGCGGCGAAGGCTAGGAGGCTCCGGCCGCGCCGACGGCGCCGACCGCACCCTCGATGTCACCAAAGCCGTTCGAGGACACCTCGTACTCCGGCGGCTCGACGTGGCGATCGGCGTTGAGGTGCGCCTCGAGCAATCCGAGCGCGACCCCGAACAGGGCATGCCGCCACACCGCCTGCGTGTGAGCTTGGCGATTGCCCGAGAGGACCGGGAGCTCGTCGCGAGCGGGGTGCAGGCGGTCGACGAGCGTCACGAGCGGCCACAGGCCGAAGTGCTCGACCATCCCGGCGAGCACGCCCCGCGCAACGGGTGGGCCGGGGAGGAACGGCCGCAACTGGGCGTACACCGCGCCGAACAGCGCTCCATTGGCGACGTGCAGGGCGGCGCCCACGAGCGGCCAGCCCGGACCCCGCGTGACGACCTTCCCGAGTAGTTCCACGTCGTCGTAGGCCGACCCGCCGACGCGCTTGTCGAGTGGCTGCTGGGCGGCCCAGGCCCCGGCTGCGAGGCCACCCGCCAGGGCGCCGTTGAGGCTGCGGCGGAGGTCCATGGGCAGCAGCCTACCGCGCGGGGCGCCGACCCGGGCATGTCGGGGCTGCGCCGGTGGGTTCGGGGTCCGATCGCGGCGTAACCGCCCCCGGCGAGGGGGGTACCAACCTGCGAAGCCAGGTCTCTAGGGAGGCGCCCGCTGTGACCGGTCGCGCCTGGCCGCCGATCTCACCTCCGATGCCCCGTCGCCCCCACACGATCCCGAGCGCGCCCGTCCGCGAGCACTCGCGGAGGACCACCTCCCCGCCCACGCGCGATCCCGAGCGCCGCCACGAGCGCATCCGCAGCCGCGGCGTCAACCGCCCGCTCCTCCTGCTCGCCCACCTGGTCCTGCGGCCGCTCATCCTGCTCCTGTTCCGGCTCGGGCGCACGGGGCGCGAGCACATCCCCGCGCGTGGAGCGGTTCTCCTCGCCGCCAACCATCGCTCCTTCCTCGATCCGTGGCTCATCGCCTGCTGCGCGCGTCGCCCGGTCTACTTCATGGCCAAGCACGAGCTCTTCGACCGGCGCGTGGTGGGCTGGATCCTCAACGCCCTCGGTGCTTTCCCCGTCTGCCGGGACGAGTCGGACGAAACCGCCATGGAGACCGCCCGGTTACTGCTCGAGCGCGGTGAGGCGGTCGTCGTCTTCCCGGAGGGGACGCGCATCCGCCGGGGCTCCCTGCGGCGCCCCCGCCGCGGCGTCGGGCGGCTCGCGCTCGAGACGGGCGCGCCCGTCGTCCCGATCGCCGTGCTCGGCTCCGATCGCGCGCGGCGCGGATGGTTGATCCGCCCCGTGAAGATCCGCGTCCGCTGTGGACGCCCGCTCACCTTCCCCCAAGTCGAGCGGCCCTCGTCGCGGCTCGCCGCCGAGCTCAGCGAGCGCATCTGGCCTTGCGTCGAGCTGCAGTGGGAGTGGCTCGGCGGCCTGCCGCCGCTGCGCAAGGCCGCGGTGATCGGCGCCGGGAGCTGGGGCACCGCGATGGCCGTCCTCTTGGCGCGCGGCGGGCTCGACGTCCAGCTCGGCTGCCGTACCCGTGATCGCGCCAAGGAGCTGGCCGAGCGGCGCGAGAACGAGCGCTATCTGCCGGGTGTCGCGCTCCCCGAGCGCGTGTCCGTAAAGCGCACGGCCGACATCGAGCTCGCGGGGACCGACCTGATC